>CALBDV010000753.1 GCA_937927565.1 uncultured Holophagales bacterium | reverse complement strand
GGCGCCGTTCCTGCTCGCTTCTCCCCGGTTCCAGCAAGAGCGTTCCGACGCCGCAGTCGATCCCGTCGAGAATCGAAAAACCGACGAAGAGAACACCAACCAGGAGAAACCAGGTCAGCTGAAGGTCGGTCATCTGCGCACCTCCCAGCCCCATTCTCGTACTACTCCGAGAGCTTTCGGACGACGTCCTGGACGGCCCGCTCGACGTCCGCGGTCATCGGCGCTCCCAGATCGAACGCCCGGGCCGAGATCCCGATGAGGACCAGGCTCTTCGGAAGCATACCGAGGGTCCGTGCGAGCTCGATCCCCTCGGCCACCCCGGCGCCGTGCGTCGTCGTCCAGCGGACGTCGGCGGGGAGGGGCGTCGCGAGGGCGTCGATCTCGACGATCGTTCCTGCCGGGTCGCTCGAGACGACGGCGTCGACGACGACGACGTCGTCGTCCGGGCCCCAGAGCCCGACGAGGCCGGGGGCGTCGCCCCCGTGCTCGTGGAGGGAGAGAGAAGGAGAGGGGACGAGACGCCGGACCGCCTCCCAGCCCGCCGCGTCGTCTCCGCGAAGGTCGTTCCCGACTCCGATGACGATGCGTGCCACGCGCGTCTAGTCTCTCTCCGCTCGCACCCTCACGGCGTGCGTCGCGGACCGCGGACGCCAGGACCGCGTGATCCGAGTCGACGCTCTCCCGAAAAGGAGAGAACAGGCTGTCCGGATTCGACGGACAGGTCGCCCCTCACTTCACACGCCAGATTCCCGATCCGCGGGCGGGGAGGTTCACCCGGATGGCACCCGGGCTGCCGGTCGGATCTCCCGCCGAGCCGTCGACGAAGACCCGCTCGAACGACGACCCGTTCACCGCGTACGGCCCCGCGGCGACGAAAGCGTCCGAGAGGTTGTGAGCGACGAGGACGGTCTCCGTGGGCGTCGTGCGGAGGAACGCGAGGACGGGCGACGAGCCCGAGAGCGGCGACAGGACGACGAGATCTCCCTTCGCGAGCGCCGGCGACGCCTTCCGCGCCCGGATGAGGTACCGGTACCGCGAGAGGAGCGAGGCCGGGTCGTTCGTCTGCGCCGCGACGTTTGCCGTCTCGCGGCCGGGAGCGAATCCGAACCAGGGCGTCCCCGTCGTGAATCCCCCGCCGGGGGATGCGTCCCAGGGCATCGGCGTCCGCTTCGACTCGTCGCCGCCCGTCGGGCCGTTTTCGATCCCTACCTCCTCGCCGTAGTAGAGGAACGGCGCGCCCGGGAGCGTCAGGAGGATCGCCGCGGCGTTTCGGAGCCGTCCCTGGTTCTTCCCGAGCTGCGTGGCGAGGCGGGTCTGGTCGTGGTTCGTCAGGAAGGGGGCGTCGAGGGCGCCCTTCGGATAGGCCTTCTGCACCTCGTCGAGCTTGGCGGCGATCGGCGTGGCGTTGCCCTGGGACAGGGCGGTCAGGATCCGTTCGGAAATGGGGAAGTTGAAGCTGGCGGGGAGCTCGTCCCCGCCCGGGACGGACGGCGATCCGTAGTAGGTCGCTATGGTCTTCGTGTCGGCCCAGTTCTCGCCGACGAGGAGCGCCGCAGGCTTCACGCGGCGGACGTGGCCGGCGAACTCCTTCAACGCGGCGTGCGTCTCGGGCGTGTCGGCCTGCAGGGGCCCGCTGCCGTTCTCGACGAGGTAGCGCGTCGCGTCGAGGCGGAAGCCGTCGACGCCCCGCTCGAGCCAGAGGGAGGCGATCCTCTTCACCTCTTCGCGAAGCGCCGGCGAGCGCCAGTTCAGGTCGGGCATCCCGCTCCAGAAGACGCCGTAGTAGTACGCGCCGCCGCCCGGGTGCCAGGTGCCCGTGCTTCCGCCCCAGGGCTGCCTCCAGCCCGGGTCCGTCGGGTTCCAGACGTAGAAGTCCCGATGGGGCGAGTTCGCGGAGGAGGCCGCCGATACGAACCACGGGTGACCGGCACCGCTGTGGTTCACGACGAGGTCGACGATGACGCGGATGCCGCGCCGGTGGGCCTCGTCGAGGAGCCTCAGGAAGTCGGCGTTCGTGCCATAGTCCGGGTTGATTTTTCCGTAGTCGGTGGTGTCGTAGCCGTGATAGCTGGGGGATTCGAAGACCGGCATGAGCCAGAGGGCGTCGACGCCCAGGTCCGTCGTCGTCTCGGGGTTGCCGTCATTCAGGAGATCGAGGCGGGAGATCAGGCCGTCGATATCCCCCTTCCCGTCGCCATCCGAGTCCCGGAAGCTCCTCACGAAGACCTCGTAGAAGACGGCTCCGCGCGCCCAGTCGTTCTTCCACTCCGAGGCCGCGGGCCGAGCGGGGACCGGGACGACGTCGCGTTCGGCGGTCGAGGAGCTCCCGCACGTGAGTGCCGCCAGCACCAGCGGGAGGGCGAGGAACAGACGAAGAGAACGCATGGAAACCTCCGGGCCTCGGCCCGGGGGAAGAATATCGGACGAGGTGCGGGTTGAGCGGCTTCGACGCCGCGCGCCTCGGCGCCGTGATGCAGGACCTGCTGGCCCTCGTCCGCCAGCGGCCACGGGACCTCCTGCCGTTCGAGGAGGTCCGCGACCGGCTGAAGCTCCGGCGCGTCGTCGACCGGGGGACGCGGGACGTCCCGCTCGGTCAGATCGTCGGGACGTTCGGGCGGCGCGGGGAGTTCAACCGGGCGTTCCTCCCCAGGTCCGAGTCGCTCCGGGAGCGCTGGGAGGACGTCCGCGACCTCGCCGTCGGGGCGGCGGGCTTCCCCATCGTCGAGCTCTACCAGGTGGGCGACGCCTACTTCGCCGTCGACGGCCACCACCGGATCTCGGTCGCCCGCTCGCTCGGCGCCCCTTCGATCGAGGCGCACGTCCTCGAGTTCCTGACCCCGGTCCCGCTCGGTCCGGACGCCTCCCCGGAGAGCATCCTCCAGAAGGAGGGGCTCGCCGACTTCCTCGAGACGACGGGACTCGTCCCTTCGGGCCCCGACGAGTTCCGGGTGACGCACCCGGGCGACTACGCAGAGATGCTCGAGCACGTCGCGGTCCACCGCTACTTCCTCGGGCTCGACCTCGCGCGCGACGTCTCCTGGGAGGAGGCGGTCCGGTCCTGGTACGAGACGCTCTTTGCCCCGATGACGGAGACGATCCGGACCAGCGGCATCCTCGGCGACTTCGCGGGGCGAACCGAGGCCGACCTCTACCTCTTCACGGCGCGGCACCTCCACGACCTTCGAAAGAGGTGGGGAGACGACGTCAAGCCCGGGCGGGCCGTCGAGCACTTGCGGCTGCAGACCCGCCTGCGGGCGAAGAAGCGGCCCTCCGTCCGGTCGCGGGCGAGGAAGCGCCTCGAGGGAACGGGCGAGGACTGACCGGCCCTTCGTCAGCCCTGGCCGCCGTCCCCGCTCCCGTTCTCTTCCGTCTCTCCCTTCGGCCGGAATCTTCCCGTCAGCGTCGCCAGCTCCCGCAGCCAGCCGGCCCGCTCGCCGTTGAAGTCCCACTTGCGCGCCCGCCAGACCCAGTTCCCCGCTCCCTGCCCCGGCGTGTTCATGCGCGCCTCGCTCCCGAGGCCGAAGACGTCCTGCACGGGGAGGACCGCGAGGAAGGCCACGGAGGCGTAGGCCGCCCGGACGAGGAGTCCGATCGGGTCGGTCCCGTCGCCCCCGAGGTAGGCCCGGACGCGATGGCGCGTCGCGTCGTCGACCTTCTCCCACCATCCGCGGGTCGTGTCGTTGTCGTGGGTCCCGGTGTAGACGACGCCGTTCGGGACGTGGTTGTGCGGCTGGTAGTCCTGATCGTTCCCGTCGAAGGCGAACTGGAGGATCTTCATTCCCGGCAGGTCCAGCGCCTCCACGAGAGCCGTCACGTCGGGCGTGATCTCGCCGAGGTCCTCCGCGACGAGGTCGAGGTCTCCGAGCTCGGCCGAGAGGGCGTCGAAGAGCTTTCTCCCCGGCCCCGGCTCCCAGACCCCGCCGATCGCCGTCTCCTCCCCCGCCGCCACGGCCCAGTAGCCCGCGAAACCGCGGAAGTGGTCGAGGCGGAGGAGCTCCGTCATGCGCAGGTTCGCCCGGAGGCGCTCGACCCACCAGTGGAAGCCGTCCCTTTCGAGGACGTCCCAGCGGTAGAGCGGGTTCCCCCAGAGCTGCCCCGTCGCGCTGAAGTAGTCGGGCGGGACGCCCGCGACACGCACCGGGTCACCCGCTTCGTCCAGCTCGAAGATCTCGGGGTGCGACCAGACGTCGGCGCTGTCGGGAGAGACGTAGATCGGGATGTCACCGAGGATCCGGATTCCCCGCTCGTGCGCCGCCTCCTTCACGCGGTCCCACTGGCGGAAGAAGAGGAACTGGAGAAAGACGTGCCAGGCGACGTCGTCGGCCAGCTCGCGCTCGACGCGCGCGAGAGCCGCCGGCTGGCGGCGGCGAAGCTCCTCGGGCCACTCCCGGAACGCCGCCCCGCCGTATCGCGTCTTCAGAGCCATGAAGAGGGCCCAGTCGGGCAGCCAGTACTTCTGGGCCGGCGCTTCGCCGAACCCCTGCAGCTCCGCTCTCAGGTGCCCGGGTCCGTCGGCGCGGAAGTGTCTCCACGCCTCGCGCAGGAGCCCGTCCTTCCACGCGATCGCCCGCTCGAAGTCGACCCGGTGCTCCGGGAAGCCCGGGACGTGCTCGAGCGCCGCCCCCGGAAGGAGCCCGTCGGCGACGAGGAGATCGGGGGAAAGGAGCATCGGGTTGCCGGCGAAAGCCGAGAGGGTGCCGTAAGGGGAGTTCCCGAAGCCCGTCGGCCCGAGCGGCAGGACCTGCCAGACGGTCTGCCCGGCCGAGGCCGCCCAGTCGAGGAAGGCGTCGCACTCCGGCCCAAGGTCGCCGATGCCGTAGCGGCCCGGAAGGGACGTCGGGTGGAGGAGGAGCCCTGCAGCGCGCGTTCTCATTCCGACGATCCTACCGGAGCGGCGCAACGCTTCGATGCCCTCTCACGTAAAACAGCCGGGCATGAAACGGGACCACTCCTCCCGGCTCGCGCTCGCGGCGGTTCTCCTGCTGGCCGCCGCGAGCGTTTTTTCCGGATGCCGGGGGGCGTCGGCCGACGGGGGCTCCCCGCCGGCGAGGGGACCGGCGGACGCGGAGGCTCGACGGATTCTCCTCACCGGTGAGCTCGCCGCAGTCCGCTCAGCCGACCTCTTCGTCCCGGAAACCCCTCTCTGGGAGCTCCAGCTCCGCTTCCTTCAGGAGGACGGCTCCGCCGTCAAGGCGGGAGACAGGGTGGCCGAGTTCGACGGAACCGGGCTGACCTCCGACCTCGAGCAGAAGCGGATCGCCGCCATCGAGGCCGAGACGGAGCTGGTCCGCTTCGACGCCGACCGCGAGGGAACGATCCTCGCCCGGGAACAGAGCGTAAGGGCACGAGCGACCGAGCTCGAGAAGGCCCGTATCGACGCCGGGATCCCCGCGGAGCTGACGTCGCGGCGCGACCACGAGGAGAAGCAGCTCGCGCGGAAACGGGCCGAGACCGAGCTCGAGAAGGCGCAGGAGGACCTCGCCTCGTACCGGACGGCAGCCGGAGCGGAACGCGCCACGAAGCTCATCGCCCTCGATAGGGCCGGAATCGAGCGAGACAAGCTCGAGACCGCCGTCTCGCTCCTCACGCTGCGGGCGCCGAAGGACGGCGTCTTCGTCGTGGCCGAGAACCCCCGGGAACGAAAGAAGCTCATGACGGGCGACACCCTCTGGCCCGGGATGACCCTCGCGCGCATACCCGACCTCGAGGCCCTCAGGGTCGACGCCCTCCTCTTCGACGTCGACGACGGGCGGATCCGCCCCGGAGATCCGGCCGCCGTCGTTCCCGACACCTTTCCCGACCGGCGCCTCCCGGCCCGCGTCGCGTCGATCGCCCCCGTCGCCCAGCCCGTCGGAAGGGGTTCGCCACGAATGGCCTTCCGCGTCTCGGTGGACGTGACGGGCGGAGACCTCGCGGGCCTGAGGCCCGGAATGTCGGTCCGCGTCGAAGCTCCGCCCGCCGTGGCCGCGGCGCCCCCCGGGAACCACCCCGATCGCTTCCCCGAACCCGATCGCGCCGGCACCCGAAGCGCAAGAGCCGAGCGGCGGGACCTCGTCCTGTCGGTCGAGCTGAAGGGCGAGCTCGCCGCGCTCGACGCGGAGGCGATCGGCCCGGTGAAGCTCCCCGAGGTCTGGGACTACCGGATCTCGTTCCTGGCCCCGGAAGGGTCCGCGGTGAAGAAGGGACAACCGGTCCTCGGGTTCGACACGACGAACCTCCGCCAGCAGCTCGAGGAGAAGAGGGCCGAGGCGGAATCGGCCGGCAAGGAGATCGACCGGAGGCGGCGCAGCCTCGCCCTCGCACGAGGCGACCTCGAGCTGCAGAAAGCCCAGGTCGAGGCGCGTCGGGCGAAGGCCGCGATGAAGGTCGACGTCCCGCCGGAGGTCTCCGGCGCGATCGAGCTCCGGAAAGCCCACCTCGACCTCGACCTCGCCGAGGCCGAGACCACCTCGGTGACCCGCCGTCTCGAGGCCGCCGAGCGCGCCGCCCGGGCCGAGCTGTCGGTTCTCGAGGGCCGCCGTCGCCGCGCCGCGCTGCGGACCTCCGAGATCGTCGCGACGATCGAGAAGATGACGATTCCCTCGCCGCGCTCCGGGACGGTCCTCCACGTCCCGAGCTGGAATGGCGAGAAGAAGAAGGTCGGGGACCGGTGCTGGTTCGGCGAGAAGATCCTGGAGGTCCCCGACCTGGCCCGCCTCGGCGTCCAGGGCGAGGTCGACGAGGCCGACGCCGGGCTGGTCCGCGAGGACGCGGAGGTCTCGCTCCGGCTCGACGCCCACCCCGATACCGAGGTCCGCGGAAAGGTCCGGACGGTGCAGCGCACGGTCCAGCGTGCCTCGCCGCAGATCCCGCTGAAAGTCGCCCGGCTCGCCGTGTCGCTCGACGTGGTCGATCCGGGGAAGATGAAGCCCGGGATGCGGGTTCGGGGGCGGGTCGAGACCGGGCGGGCCGCAGGCGTCCTCACGGTCCCGTCCGACTCCGTCGTTCCGACCGAGGCGGGGCCGTTCGTCTGGGTCCCTCGCGGGCGCGGAGCCCGCCAGGTCCGGGTGACCGTCGGACGGCGAAACGAGGAGTGGGTGGAGATTCTCTCCGGCCTCGCCGAGGGAGACTCCGTCCTTCGCATCGCACGCCCCTCGCCGAAAGGGACGTCCTCGTGAAGCGCTGGCTCGCCGGCAGCCTTTCCGCCGTGCTTCTCGCCGCTCTCGCCCTCGGCGCAGCCTTCTTCCGGCCGGGGCGGGCCGCCGCCCTTCCGACGCTCGTCGTGAAGAAGACGACTCTCGCCCGGACCGTCCGGGCCGAGGGCGTCCTCAAGGCGGTGGAGGCGACTCCGGTGCGCGTCCCGGGGAACGACGTGAGCCTGAAGGTCGGCTGGATGATCGAGGACGGCAGCCCGGTGAAGGCGGGAGACGTCGTGATCCGTCTCGACCCCTCCGGAACCGTCAAGCTCCTCGCCGAGGGCCGCGCTGCGCGTGCGACGGCCGGCTACCGCGGCGAGAAGGAGAGCGCCGAGTCGGGTGCGATCGTCGCGAACCTCGGGCGCGACGCCGAGCAGGCGCGGCGCGAGCGGACGACCGCCGAGACGTTCCAGAGCCGCGACCCCGAGCTCTTCTCGCGCCACGAGATCATCGAGGCCGACATCGACGTCGGCCTCGCCACGCAGAAGGAGAAGCACGCCACCTCCTCGCGGAACGAACGGGTCGGGCTCGCGCGGACGAGCCGCGATCTCGTCGCCCTCGACGGGAAGAAGGCGCAGCTGAAGATCGACAAGGCCGAGCGCGAGCTGGCGGCCCTCGAGCTGAAGGCCCCGCACGACGGCATCGTCGTTCTGAAGCGAAACTGGCGCGGCGAGCTGCCGCAGGTGGGTCAGGTCGTCTGGAGCTCTCAGACACTCGCCGAGATCCCCGACATGACGCGACTCGAGGCCGAGATCTGGGTCCTCGAGGCCGACGCCGGCGGGCTCGCCCCGGGCCGTTCCGCCACCATCTCTCTCGAAGCCCACGCCGGTTCGCCCCTTCCCGCTACGGTGAAGACGGTCGACGCCCTCGCCCGGCCGCGCCTCAGAAACGTCCCTATCCAGTACTTCGGCGCCGTCCTCTCCCTCTCCTCTACGGATCCCGTCCGAATGAAGCCGGGAGAACGGGTCGTCGCGACGCTCGACCTCGGCGGCGTGAAGGACGCCCTCGTCGTCCCTCGCCACGCCGTCTTCGAGCGGGACGGGAAAGCCGTCGTCTTTCGCCGCTCGAAGGGGGACTTCTCGCCGGTCACCGTGACGCTCGGCGCAGCGGCCCTCGGTCGGGTCGCCGTCGCTTCGGGCCTGGCGGAAGGCGACGTCATCGCCCTCGTCGACCCGGAGGCGGGGCCAGCGGCAGCCCCCTCTCCCGCGCCGGGGACTCCCGTCAGGGGGGCTTCGTGAGCTTCCGGGAGTCCTTCCTGCGCGCCCTGGAGAGCCTCTCCGCACACAAGCTCCGTTCGATTCTGACGATGCTCGGGATGATCTTCGGCGTCGGCGCGGTCATCGCCATGCTCTCCATCGGCGCCGGTGCCGAGCGGCAGGCACTCGAGATGATCCGGCGGATGGGGATCTCGAACCTCCTCGTGAGGGCGAAGGAGTACCGCGCCGACGAGCTGCAGGAGGTACGGAAGAAATCGATCGGCGTCTCCCTCAGGGACGCGGCGGGGATCGAGGAGGCGGTGCCCGGCGTCGCCTTCACCGGCCCGCGCGTCAAGGTGAATCCCTGGAGCGTCCGCGCCCGGGGCGGAAAGAGCGAGGCGAAGGTCTCCGGCGTCTCGTACCGGCACGCCGAGCTCGTCGCCCTGCCGCTCGCCGCGGGGCGCTTCCTGACGAAGGCGGACGAGGACCGCCACTCCCAGGTCTGCGTCCTCGGGGACGGCGCTCGGCGTGACCTCTTCGGCTGGGAGCCCGCGCTCGGCCGGGAGCTGAAAGTGAACGACGTCTGGTTCACGGTCGTCGGCGTCCTCTCCCCTTCGGAGGACGGAGGAGACACTTTCCAGGGAGTCTCCGTCGGCTCCACTTCCCACGAGGTCCTCGTCCCCTACACGACGGTCCTCCGCAAGCTCGACCGCGACCCGCTCGAATCGCCCCTCTCCGAGCTCGTCGTCCGGCTCGACGACGGGACCTCGCCCTCCGATGCAGCGCGGCTCGCGTCGGCCCTCCTCGACCGCCTCCACGGCGGGGCCGCCGATTTCGAGCTCGTCGTTCCCGAGGCGCTCCTCGCACAGAGCCGCAGGACGCAGCGCCTCTTCAACGTCGTCATGGGGTGCATCGCCGGGATCTCGCTCCTCGTCGGCGGCATCGGAATCATGAACATCATGCTCGCCACCGTCCTCGAGCGGACGCGCGAGATCGGGATCCGGCGGGCCATCGGGGCGCGGCGCAAGGACGTCCTCGTGCAGTTCGTCGTCGAGGCGTTCACGCTGAGCGCCCTCGGCGGAATCCTCGGCGTCGTCCTCGGCGTGGCCATCGCGAAGATCGTCGCCGCCTCGGCCGGCTGGCCCACCGTCGTCACCGCCTGGTCCCTCCTCCTCTCGACCGGCGTTTCCGGCGCCGTGGGCCTCCTCTCGGGCTTCTACCCTGCCCTGCGCGCCGCCTCGATCGACCCGATCGAGGCGCTCCGGTACGAGTAGCCGCCGATTCCGGCGTTCGGCCTCAGCCCGCCAGGAGCGCCAGGAGCCCGGAGTACTCGGCGGGAAGAGGCGCCGCGACGTCGATGCCCAGCGAGGCGACGACGACGCGGGCCGCGTGAAGGAGCGGGTGCGCAACACCGGCGAAGGCGCTGCGCGCGACCGGGTCGCGCACCCCGCGCCAACGGGTGGCACCTCCGTAGAAGTCGTCGCCGACGATGGGATGGCCCTTCGCCGCGAGGTGGACCCGGATCTGGTGGGTCCTCCCCGTCTCCGGAGAGAGCTCGAGGTCGGCGACGGACGGGTAGCGCCGGAGCGTCGTCCAGCGCGTGACCGCCGGCTTCCCGCCCTCCCGCACCGCCATCTTCCGGCCGTCCCTCGGGTCGCGCCCGAGGGGCGCGTCGGCGAAGCCACGGGCTGGGACCGGGTGCCCCCAGACGAGGGCACGATACGTCTTGTGCGCGGCGCGACCCTGGAAGGCCGTCGAGAGGCGCCGGTGGGCTTCCGCGTCGCGCGCCAGGAGCACGACGCCCGAGGTCCCCTCGTCGAGGCGGTGGACGAGCCTCGGAAGCGGCCCGCCGGCCGGAAGGCCGCACGCGGCAAGAAGGCGCGCGACGACGTCCGACTCGGCCTTCCCCGGCCGGCTCGACGTCGCCATCGAGACGCCGGACGGCTTGTCGAGGGCGAGGACCGCCCCATCGTCGAGCAGGAGTCGCGGGAGACGCACTCCGTCTCCGGGGCAGGGGCGGGAGTCAGCGGGCGGCAGGCTCGACATCAGTCGGACGTGCCGGGGGCGCGGCGCACCGGTGCGGCGTAGCCCTCCGAGCTGCCGATGGACGAGGCGGCCGGGGGGGCGCCGTGCGCCACGAGGACCCTGTTGCGCCCGGCGGCCTTCGCGGCGTAGAGGGCGGCATCGGCCTGCCTCAGCCACGCCGAGACGGAGACGCTCGACCGGACGGTCGGGTCGAAGACGGCGATCCCGGCCGACGCCGTATCGCCCTCCTCCGCGCCCGCGACCCGCGCCCGCGCGATGCGAAGGCGGATTCGCTCGAAACAGGTCAGGGCCTGGGTGGCGTCGGCCTCGGGCAGGAGGACGACGAACTCGTCGCCGCCGAAGCGGGCGGCCAGGTCGGTGTCGCGGATCGAGTCCAGGAGCGCCCGGCCGACCTCGACGAGGAGCCTGTCTCCCGCGACGTGACCGTAGCGGTCGTTGAACGGCTTGAAGGAATCGAGGTCGAGGATGCCGAGCGCCACCGGGTGCCCGTGGCGGCGGGCGCGGGCGATCTCGAGACTCAGGCGGTCGAAGAGGACGGTGCGGTTCGCGAGCCCCGTGAGCGGGTCCGTCGAGGCGGCCAGGCGCAACCGCGCCAGCCGGTCGGCCATGGAGGCGAGGAAACAGCTCATCAGGACGAAGCAGGCTGGCCCCGAGAGCGCGAAGTCGACCGAGGTGCCGATTCCGAGGCCCAGGACGCCCGCTCCGTCGAAGGCGGCGGCCGCAACCGCCAGGAGCGTTGCGCCGAGGACGAGACGCGAGTGAGGGGCGCGCCGTCGGGCCGCGATGGCGAGGTGGACCACGACGTCGGCGGCGGCGACTGCGCCGAGGGCGAGGGCCACAGGGAGAAGGTAGTAGAGGTCGTCTGCGCGGGGCCACAGGAGGCACGCCACCGTTCCGGCGCACTGAGCGGAGAGGAGGGCGACGTGGCCCTTCGCGACCGGCCGCTCGAAGAACTTCAGGAACAGGAGGAGAGTCATGGCGGGAACGGCGAACATCCCGGCATGCCCGACGCGGAACAGGAACGTGAGCGGGAGCCCCGAGATTGCCCAGAAGGAGAGCCAGGAGACGATGAAGACGGCCGTTCCGGTCGTCGTGAGGAAGAAGTAGAGGAAATCGGCCTGCCCCCGATCGCGCAGGAAGAAAAGGAGCGAGAAGAGGCCGAGTGCCGCGAACGCCGCCGCCAGGAACGCCCGGGGAGCTTCGCGGAACGCCCGGGCGTGGAAGGCGGTCGAGACGGAGTCGATGCGCGGCACTCCGGTGATTCCGCCTCCCCGCGGGCCGGCGTTGTAGACCCTCACCGCGAGGGTGTGGCGGCCGGGAATCGCGCTCCTCGAGGGGGGGAGCTCGTAGATCCGCTCGACGATGGTTCCCTTGTCGTAGTCCGGAGGGAACTCCCCCGTCCGCCCGATCGGCTGGCCGTCGAGGAAGACCTCGTCCGCATCCCGGATCTGCGGACAGGCGAAGGCCAGGGGGACGATCGCCAGCGACGGATCGAGGTCGAACGTGACGCGATACCACCCGGTGCCATGCCCCGGAACGCCTCCCTTCTGCCAGCTGCCGGGGACCGGAACGGGCCGGAACGGCAATCCGTCCAGCTCGGCGACGCCGCCCGGCGGGTCCCCCAGCGCGAACTCCCACGTACCGGCGAGGCTCGCCGGCAGCCGGTCGACTCGGAGCACGTCCACCACCTGCCCCCGGGCCGGGAGGACGACGAGGACCGCCGCGAGGGTCGCCAGAACGAACGTGGGAAGCCGCCGGGCCATTCGAAGCAGGATCGCGCAGGTCGGCCCCGGTCGCAACGGCTCCTGCGGACGGCCTCCCGCTCCGGCACCCGACCATCCGGATAAGATCGCCCACGGAGGACACCGATGGAGCTCAAGGAATCCGTCGCCCTCGTCACCGGCGCAGGCCGCGGCATCGGTCGCGCCGTCGCACTCGCCCTCGCCGGGGAGGGGGTCCACGTCGCCCTGATGGGCCTGACCGGCACGCACCTCCTCGCCGTCGAGAAGGAAGTGAACGCGCGGGGTGTCAGGAGCGCCGTCCTGCCGGGCGACGTCTCCGACGAGGGCAGCGTCTCGCGCTGCGTCGCGGCCGCCGAGCAGCAGCTCGGCCCGATCGACGTTCTCGTCAACAACGCCGGCGTCTACACGCACGGACCGGTGGACCGGCTCGACGCCCTGGTCTTCGACCACACGATCGCCGTGAACCTGCGAGGGCCCTTCCTCATGGCACGCGCGAT
Source organism: uncultured Holophagales bacterium (assembly GCA_937927565.1). GTDB lineage: Bacteria > Acidobacteriota > Thermoanaerobaculia > UBA5066 > UBA5066 > UBA5066. The sequence continues at coordinate 2,500 of CALBDV010000753.1, read as the reverse complement.
CCTCCCGGGGATGAAGAGCCGCCGCCGGGGCCACGTGATCAACGTCGCCTCGACCGCGGCTCGCCGGGGCTTTGCCGGCGGAGCAGCCTACTGCGCCTCGAAGTTCGGCCTGGCCGGCCTTTCCGAGGCGATGCTGCAGGACGTCCGCGGGCACGACGTCCGCGTCACCTGCATCCTCCCCTCGACCGTCGCCACGGACATGGCCCGCCGGGGAGACTTCCTGAAGGACGCCGCGAAGGCGATCCAGCCCGAGGACGTCGCGCAGGCGATCGTCGGCCTCCTGAAGCTCGACATACGCGTCCTGCCGACGTCGCTCGAGCTCTGGCAGACGAACCCGTAGCTCCCCTCGGTTTTCACGCGGGTGGGCGTCCGATGACGCCCCACCCGCGCAGCCCTCGACGGCGATCCGGCCGCTACGGCCCGACGACGCGATAGACCCAGCCCATGTCGCGCGTCCCCTTCGCCGCGAGCTCCTCGCGCACGGCCTTGGCGTCCTGGGCCGTCGCGAAGGCGCCGATCATGACCCGCTGCCACACGCCCTTCTCGCCGAGGTCGATCTCGGCGACGTAGCCCTTGCGCCCGACGAGCCCCTCTATCCTCTTCAGGTCGCGCTCCGCGGACGCACGGTCCTTGTACGAAGTGAAGTGGATCGAGAAGACCTGCTCCTGCCCGGCCCGGTCCTTCGTCACGATGAGCCCGTCCCGGCTCTGGCGGGAAGGGGCGGTCGCCTGCGCCGGCGGGACCGGAGCATTCGACACGGGAACGGGCGCCGGAGCGAGGATCTGGGCGGGCGAGGGAACAGCCCGCGTCATCGGCGTTGGGACGGCGGTGGCCTCGGCGGGCGGCTGCGTCGCCTCGGCCGAAGGCGTGGACACGGGCGCCTGGGTCTCGGCGGTCCCTGCGGCGGGATCCGGCGACTGCGTGGGCCGGGGCGCCGCCGTGGGCCGCGGCCTCGCCACGGCCACGGGCGGCGGGACCGTGCTCCGTTCGACCCAGAGTCCGACGAGGAGGTAGCCGAGGCCGGCCAGTGCGATGAGAACCGCGATGGTCCCGACGATGAGCCCGACGCGAGACCCGCCCTCCTCGTCCCCTCGACCGAAACGGCCTCCTCGCGGGATCGTCAGGACGGTGTCCTCGTCGTCCTCGAACGGCTCCGGCTCGGTCCGGCGTCCAGAGCCCTCGGCGGGCCACTGCTCTTCTCCGTTCTCCCTCTCGAGGGCGAACGGCACGGCGGCGGTCGAGGGGTCCTTCGGGAAGACGGCGTTGAGGTCCATCGACTCGGCTTCCCGCGACAGGCGAGTCAGGGTCTCGTTCCCCGGACCTTCTGCCGGGTCGGGCTCCGAAAAGAGAACAGCCGGAGGCTCCGGCTCAGGTCCCGGCTCTGCGAGAGTCAGCTCCTCTTCCGCGGGAAGAGTGAACGGCAGCGGGATCTCCGGTCCCGGCGGATTCGGCTCCGTCTCGAACGGGAGAGGGAGCGGACGGCCTTCCTCGATCGGTTCGGCCTCTCCCCCGGGCTCGCTCTCGGCGGGTCCGCCGGTGGCGGGTGCGTCGTTGAAGGGCTCGCGTCCGTCGCGGTCCCAGCGCAGGTCCATCGCCCCCGTCGTCTCGCTGAACGGGTCCTCGGCCTCAGTGGACCCGTCAGGGGTCGGCGCGTCGGCAACGTCCGCCGGCTCCGGCATCGGAGGGGGCGGAGGGACGAAGGGAGGCGAAGGCGGGGGAGGCGCCACGGAATGACCGGGGCCCGTCGCCCGAAGGAACGCGCGCTGGACGAGGTCCTCCAGGGGAACGCTCTCTCCTCCGGCGTCGCGGATCCGCTTCAGCTCCTCGGCACAGACCTCCCTCGCCGCGCGGAAGGCGATCTCCGGCTCGATCGGCGCACGGGCCGTCAGCTCCTTCAGGACCTCGGAGACCGACGGGAGCATGCGCCTCACGCGCGAGGCGGTGAGGTCTTCTCCGCTCATCCCGCGAGGCGCTCCCAGTCGCCCTCGGGGGCGTCCGCCGCAATGGCCAGGGACCCGTTGGCGCCCGCGAAGACCGGGTCTTCCACGGCCCGGACCTTTCCGCCCCCCACGTCCTCGAGCATCCGCTCGAAGGCCGCGGCGAGCCCGGGGATCTGCGACCCGCCCCCGGCGAGGACGATGTTGTTCCTCACGCGCTGCTGGTACTCCGGGTCGACGCGCGAAAGGAGGTCGAGCATCGTCTCGGAGAGCGGCCCCACGAGGCTCTCGCACGCCTTCCTCATCTCGGCGGTGATCTCCAGGCTCGTCGGCTTTCCGCGGACCGGCGCCTCGACGACGACGGGCCCCTTCGGCTCACCGACGAAGCTGTGCTTCTCCTTCCAGTCGCGCACCATGTGGATCGAGAAATTCGCCTCGGGGTGGCGCGCCCGGATCTGCAGGACGAGCTGCTCGTCGACCGAGTCTCCCGCGTGGGTGAGCGTCCGCTGGTCGTCGTCGGTCGGGTAGCGGCCGTTCATGACGCAGAAGTCGCTCGTCCCGGC
>CALBDV010000752.1 GCA_937927565.1 uncultured Holophagales bacterium | reverse complement strand
GATGAACTGAATGATGTACGTGCCACTGTCGGTGGGATGGCACGACCCACTCTGTTCCTTCGAGCCGCCCGTCAGGAGGAACCCAGCCGCCTCACAGCCCACCAACGAAAGAAGGGCGAGGGCGAAGTTCAGATGCCCGACCTCGGGCTCCGGCTGCACTCCAGGAAACCGCCGCGCCTCGCGACGAACCGAGTTTAGGTCCGCGCCGACGCTGCCGATGAGATTGTCGATTGCGCGAGCAGCGTCGGCGTTCACCATGTCAATCCTGCTTCGGTCGATTCGCGCTGCGCCCAAGTTGCCCGCGGGCCCTGCGGGCAACCCTACTGGTTGATCAGCATCATCAAGGGAATCGATGCGAGGACCTCCGCGGATCCGACGATGGTGCGAGGATCCTCGGGACAGCCGTCCGGTGTCATTGGTCTCTGTCGCCATCAGCGCCGCACGGGGGGATACACGGTTATGCGAAGCCGAGTGCCGAGGGAAGCAATGTCGGCGAGGGTCTTCGAGGTAAGGCGAACAGTTTCGAAGGCGCGCCCGCCCATCCCGGCCTGGATTCCAATGTCGAAGGTCCTGCTCGACGCCGCGTCCCATGCCTGGCGCGCTGAGGATGGCAGCCCCTTCAATTGAGCGACCAACGCCCGTACCGTCCCCTCGGCTGATATCGACTGCGTACGTGCAGACACAACCAACCAGCGCGTGTTCGGAAGCAGTTCCGCTCCTAGAGCGTCGGCCAGTATGGCCAGCGAGCGTCGCGACCTGATGTCGAGATCGACATTGCAGAAGGTGGCGGGTTCCCAACCAGCCTGTGCGGGTGTTCGCGACTTCGCTCCTGCCTTTGCCATGTCATCCCCAATTCAAGCCGCACCGTCGAACATCACGCCGTGGACTCTCGAGCAGAACTCCGAGACACGTTCCCGCGGTACGGCTCTGGACACAAGAAGCGGATCGAGAAAGGCGTCGAACCACTGAAGCAGCGGTTCCGGACCTCGGTAGGAATCGACGTGATCGCAGATCTCGGGTTCGGCATGATGAGACGCGACCTCAGCCAGGCGGAGCAGCCGCAGCTCCGATACCCGGACGCTGATGCGTCGGCTCCGATTGGGCCACGACCAGATCGTCCTGGCCGGCGCCTCATAGGCCTCGCCATCCGCTGCCTCGGCCAGTATCGCCATCACGTAAGGTTCTGGGGAACCTTCGAGGCACATGTGCGTCGCTTCCGGCACCAGGGCGTGAACCGCACGGAAGAAGACATCGGCCGTGCGGATACCAGACACCGTCCATGCGTTCGACTCATAGAGTGGGGAAGGGAAGCCCATTTCGGCTCTCTTGCGCTGCGGTTACACGTAGTCGCCGGTGATTGCCATGCTGCTGACGAACAACGCCATTCCCCAGATGACGAGCGAGCCAAAGGCATAGCTGATGACAGCCCAAGCCGGGGGCCTCGGCCTGTCGCGACGTAGGCAGATCACCGTACCCACGAAGCCGGCCATCACCAGAAAGAGCGGCACGACACCCATCCATTGGTGGTGCCGCCCCTGGTCGAAGGCCACCTGGGCCCAGACCAGCACCAGCGTCGGAGTCACGAGGGCCAACGCGACTAGTCCGAGCGCCGACGACAGGGATTCGCGTCTGCTCACTGCCGCGACGAGCGGCATCGCCAGGAACAGATACGGAATGACACCGATCTCCACGAAGGTCATGCGCAAGAGCCACGTCAGTATCTCCATGGGCCTCCCGCGACAGGTGCCGTAAGTGCCGCGTTCATGTTACCTGGCTCACGCATTCAGGAGCCGCGACTCTCAGTGAGCGCTTCGCGTTCTGCCTCGCTGCCCCCGACAGCCCGACGCCATCGCAAGCGGTCCGACGATTCGTTGGTGCCGTGGCTGATGTAGAGACACTCGAGAGCGCCGCGAAGGAGGACGCGTTGTCGGTCGAACAGGCGCAAGCAGCTTCCAGAAACCGGTCCTGAGGTTAGTCCGGGGCCGGGTTCCAGAGGCCGCCGTGCCAACGTCCATCCTGCTCCCGTTCAACTACGAACGAGAGGCTGCTGCCAAAGCAGTCCTCTGCTTCGATCCGGATCCTGCTCGCGCGTCGACGTTCGGCAACATCACGCAGCGTCGTCCACATTCCATCCAGCTCACGGGCCCTGCAGGCGCGGTCCTGGCCAAGGCATGTCGTGCGATACGTGAACCGCAACGCTGGCGCCTGGTCTTTCTCCACGTCGGTGCGCAGCACGTGGACAATCCTGTCCGCTGCGATGCGCCATGTCTCCTTCACGTCTTCTTCGCGGCAGCGCGCCAGCCGAAATTGGCCGAGCCAGCCGCCGTCAGAGGCAATCGCGTCGGCTTGCAGCGTGAACCTGTCGCCTCGCGACAACCAGCTGTACATTGTCGTCGACCTCTCCTCCGTCCGGAACGTGCTCGTTGGGCTCGCGGTCGGACCGACCACCGTTCTCGTCAGCCCCTGCAATGCCGCCCGCAGTTCCGCCTCCGGCCGAGGGCACGCCCATATCTACGATCGGGAACGAGAGCCGCCGCGCCCGCCCTTCCGCCAGCTCGGCCAGCGCATCGGCGTCCGGCTCGAGCCCCTCGTCCGGGTAGGTAAGGTCGACGAAGCTCGCTA
>CALBDV010000751.1 GCA_937927565.1 uncultured Holophagales bacterium | reverse complement strand
ATCGCAATCCGCGGAAGCACCCACGGGGACTCCCCGCACACCAGTGGGTCGTCGAGCAGAATGGAGAAAGTCTTCAGGCGCTCGCCGCGCTTCTCGAGCATGCCCTTCGCAACGGCCACAATCGCCGAGGAATCGAGGCCGCCCGAGAGCATGGCGCCGACACGGCGCCCATGGTGCAGCCGCCGCGAAACTGCAGTGTCGAAGTGTTGCCGGAAGGACCGCAGAACCTCCGCGGTTGAGGCCGGCTCCGAGGGCGGCGTCTCGCGGAATGAGAAATAGCGCCTCTTCCGGATCCCGGCTGGGCCGACGAAAAGGACATGTGACGGCGGAACCCGGAAAACATCGTCGAACGGCGTCGATTCGAGATCGGTTACGTCCAGCGCTGACTCGAGAAAGAACCTCGCCACCGCCTGAGGGTTGGGCCGGAGCCGGTGAGGAGGCAGCTCGAGGAATGCATCCGGATCGGAGGCGAACGCGACGAGGCCAGAGCGGACCGTGTAATAGAGGGGGCGCGTACCGAAACAGTCGCGAATGGCTATGGCCGAACGTGCGACGTGATCGACGATGACGGCTGCAAAGTCACCCCGAAGAAGGTCGAAAACGCTGGTCCCGTGAGCAATGTACGAGGCAAGTACGATCTCAGCGTCGCTCTTGAGCGCTTCGGCCTCTGGTGGGAGGCGCTCGAGGAGTGAACTTCTGTTGTCGAGTCGAAGGTCTCCGACGATCGACGCCCCATGCGCCGAAGCGACTCCTTCGCGCTCTGACGGGTCTCCGGAGACGACGCGACGGGAGCATATTCCAACCGCTGTCGCGGCACCTTGGGCGGCAGCCGAAGGTCCATCGGCTCTCCAGGTCATTCGGCGAAGCATGGCTTCGACGAGGCCGGGTTCGATCCGGGTCCCCTCCACCGAAATCAGTGCGCAGATGGCAGCCACGAATCCCCGGTAGATCAGAGAGGATCGAAGCGAATCTGGACGGCCGGCCTCGAGGGCTGAACCTGAACGGCTGAGCCTGGTGGCTTGGCGGAAGTCACCCGGGCAGGCCCCCGGCCACTATCAACCCTTTTCCCAGGAGGTTTTGCAGCAGCGCATTCACGTCGGCCTCCGCCTCGTGCCGTTCTACCTCGTACTCGGCGAGAACGAGCTCGACAATCTCCGAGGCGGACCGTCCTTTGCGGAGCGATTCCCAGACCAAAGTCCCGACGCCACTGAGCCCGAAGTAGACGCCCGTATCCAAGTTCAGCAGAAGCACGTCATCCTGGATGAGCCGGTGGACCACGGAAGCAGGAACCAGGAAGCTGCGTGAACGGGCCGGTGACTCTCCTGAGGCATCCTCAGGTCGTTGCGCGGTATTGCCCTGGTTGATGGGAGAGTCTGTCATTTTTCGGTCCTGGAGCCTGGGCTGATCGGGACCGAAAGGTCGACTGGCTGCGTCCCGGCAAGTCGACGGAGGAGGAATCCTCTTCCGAGGAGTATCGAGCCCGCAGTCTCCACTCCGGGAAGCCCGTGACTGAGTCCTCGTACCCTCCCGGAGCGCTCAGCGGAAGAGCCAGCAACTCGGCACCTTACAACGACCGCTTTCACCGACACCTCCCGAACCTGCATTCCCGAGGCCACAGGCTGCGATGCATTCTAACGAACGGGGCCTTCGCTCTCACCGATGACCAGAAGTGTGGCCCAGGAGCCGTCGTGATCGGGATAGGGGGCGGCGGTAGGTGATCGCCGCTCCCCTCCCACACCACCGGACATGCGGGTCCGCATCCGGCGGTT
>CALBDV010000750.1 GCA_937927565.1 uncultured Holophagales bacterium | reverse complement strand
GCCGCCGCGCGGATCTCGCGCTCGTTGAGGACGGGAACCGGGTATCCCTCGACCTTTTCACCGAATTGACGAATGTCGTTCACGAAGGCCCCCTGACGAGTCTGACGTTCGGGTGAAGGCGCACGGTGTTTGTACGCCATTTCTCGACGAATGTTGCCGGAGCTGCCTCGACCCCGGAGTCATCCCGGTCAGTCGAGCGTGAACCTGGGGCCGGTGGTCGGCGGGATCCGGCGCAGCTCCTCCTCGGTCCGCTCGAACTGGGCGAGGAACCGGAAGTAGTCCCCGTACGGGAGCCCGGCCCCACGCTCGCGCTCGAGCCCCGCGGCGGCCGTTCCGGTCGCGGACGGCATCGCGTCGAGGTCGAGAGGCTCGGCCGAGTCGGGCATGCCTCGCCCCTCAGCCGGACGCCCGGAGGCGGCCGTAGAGCTCGTCGAGCCCGGCGCGTTCGAAGTAGCCACGGACCTCGTCATGGTCGATCTCCGCGAGCGACAGGAGGTGTTGAAGGTCGGCGCCGTCGCGGAAGACACGCGTCGGCCGGCTCTGGACGGACCGCACCTTCATCGCGACGAGATGCTCCGGCGCGGGCACGGGCACGCTGACGTTGCCGGGGCCGGGAAGCGCCCGCGCCCTCGCGAAGACCCGTTCCGCCGTCGTCCCCTCGAGCCACATCACGTCGAGCCGCCCGAGCGCAGACTCCGGGTGAAGGAGGTTCGTGAAGGCCTCAACGTCGTGGACGGCCTCGAAGCCCTTTCGGAGCAATACGGCGAGGAGCGCGCGCCGGAACTCCTCCTCGGCAGCGATGTCGAAGTCGGCGGTGGTCCTCGCGTAGCCGTAGGCGTTCATCGCGATGCCGCCGATGACCGCCCAACGCGTGCCCGCCTCCCGGCACGCCTCGTCCACGAGGGAGAGGAGCCTTGCCGCGTCCATTCACGCGCGATCATCGCACTCGCCGAAGGCCGCCGTCCTCGTCGACCTCGACCCCACCGCGGGCCACGAGCAGAAGAGCGTCCGCCCCTGCGTCGTCGTGAGCGACCCGGCCGTCGCGAGCGACCCGCGCTACCCGCTCGTCGGCGTGGTCCCGCTGATCGCCACCGAGGGGCGCGGCGCCCTCTACCCGCGAATCGCCGCGGGAACGGGCGGCCTCCGGAAGGAATCGTGGGCCCTGACCGACCAGGTCCGCTCCATCGACAAGCGCCAGGCCGAGGTTGCGCGCAGGGTAGAGAACGGCGTGGGCTCGCGGCCCGTCGCGGGCCCGCCTGCGGCTGCACGGCTTCGCGAAGAGCGGGGTGCAGCTGCCGGGGCGGGGGTAGGGGCCCGGCTCAGGAACCGGCGGCCAGCGGCGTATCTGTCCCTTCGTTGAGAAGGGCAAGGTAGCGGTCGTAGGCGAAGACCCGGTTGCGGCGGCGGCCCGTCAGCTCCCGCGCAATTCCCAGGTCGATCAGGAGGTTCATCGCGGCGGACGCTGCCGGGAACGAGAGCGCCGTTCGCGCCCGCAGCTCCTTCACCGTGGTCACGGGGCGCGTCTTGAGCGCGTCGTGCACGCGCAGCGCCGAGCCGGCGAGACGTCCTCGCGGCACGATCTTCGTCCGGTCCTCGCTGAAGAGAGCCGCGAGACGCCGTGCCGTCGAGGTCGCCCCGTCTGCCGTCTGGCTCACGCCCTCGAGAAAGAAGTCGAGCCACGCCTCCCAGTCGCCGTCCTTCCGCACGGCATCGAGGTGGCCGTAGTAGGCGGTCCGGTGCTGCTTGAGGTAGAGGCTGAGGTAGAGGAGGGGCTCCCTCAGGACACCGGAGTGACACAGGAGGAGGGTGATCAGGAGCCGCCCAACGCGGCCGTTCCCGTCGAGGAAGGGGTGGATCGTCTCGAACTGCACGTGAGCGAGGCCGGCCCGGACGATTGCGGGAAGTCGCAGCGTGTCGTCGTGGAGGAAGCGCTCGAGGTCCGACATCGCCGGCAGGACTTCTCCCGGCGGCGGCGGTACGAAGATCGCGTTCCCCGGGCGAGAGCCGCCGATCCAGTTCTGGGAACGACGAAACTCGCCCGGCTCCTTCCCCGAACCGCGTCCCTTCGAGAGCAGGACGGCGTGTATCTCCCGGATCAGCCTGTTCGAGAGCGGGAACCCCTCTCGGAGGCGGGCGAGGCCGTGATCCAGCGCTGCGACGGTGTTCGACACCTCGACGACGTCGTTCAGGGGAACGCCCGGAAGCTCGTCGAGCTCGAAGAGCAGGAGATCAGACAGCGACGACTGCGTGCCTTCGATCTGAGAGGAGAGAACGGCCTCCTTCCGCACGTACGCGTAGAGGAAGAGCGCAGTGTCGGGCAGAAGGGTCGAGACGCTGTCGAGGCGACCCAGCGCGAGGTGCGCTCGTTCGAGGGCGAGCTGGAGCTCTCCCTCGAGGAGCGGGAGCGGGGCAGGCGGCAGCGGGGACGGAACGAGGGCTCTCACCGGCTCGCCGCCGGAGGTCGCTGTCTCGTGTCGCCCGGTCGTCCCTCGTTTCATCGGCGGCTTCGCTCTTTCAGGAGAGCTGAATAGCGGGTTTCGTTATTCAGTGTTTCCATCCGAAGTCTAAACAACGAGAGGGGTCAAGGGAAGTGGGCGAAAGCGAGTGGTCGATGAAACCCCGCAACCTCTACGTCGAGGCGTCGCGCGCCCGGCTGCGGCTGCACGTCTTCGCGAAGAGCGGGGTGGAGCTGCCGGGAAGGGGCTTACGGGGGCGCGCCCCCCGCTGCCCCTACCTGCTGAATCACAACGCCCCCCTCCTCTGCATCGCCCGGAACTCCCACGGCGCCACGGGCCGCGCATCGGACCAGACCCCGACACGCGCCTCCCGTGCCCGCCGCTCCAGCCTCGCGAGCGTCGCGTCCTTCGAGTACCGCGTGTAATGCCACGCCATGCCGGCAGCCACGAGTTCCTCGTTCAGGACACGGCCGTCGGGGAGGACCACCTCGCCGATCACGCGGTCGTAGCGGTCCTTCCCGAACGGCCTCACGGTCACCGTCTTCCCGAACGCCAGCTCCGACGTGAGCTGCTTCGCCCTCGCGCCGAACGCCTGCCCGCGCTCGGGGCAGTCGACCCCGTTCAGGCGCACCTTCACCCGCGTCGTCCCGTCGAGAACGGTGATCGTGTCGCCGTCGGAGACGCCGACGACCTTCCCCCGGAACGGGGTGCGATGAGGCCGGCCCCCGCAGGCGGAAAGCGCGAGGAGCGCGACAGCGGGCAGCAGGAGGATCGCTGCGCCGATCCTGGCGTTCCTTCTCGCTCCCTTCATCCCGCTCACTCTACAGAACGGTCGCGTCCTTGCGCGGCGTTCGAACGACCGGGCCGGTTGGACACCACCTGTCCCACACCTCCCTCCATTCTTTCCCCCGGCCGCGCGTCTCCGGCGCACGAAGTGGCGCGTTCCAAGAGGGAGGAGCGAACCGTGAAGCCCGCATCCAAGCCCCAGTTCGCCTCGGTCGAGCAGCCGTTCGGCTGCGACCCGCCGCGGCCCCACTGCCCCCTCTGCGGGAAGGCCGTCCTCCGCGTCGACGACGACGGCTTCGCCCACACCGACCCCTGCCCGCACCTCGCGTTCCTCTTCGTCGGCGAGGTAGGAGAGTTCGAGTACCGCTCTCCCGCCTTCGAGAAGAGGGCGAAAGGACGGCGCCTCTACGACCTCGACCTCGTGAAGCTCCGCAAGCTCCTCGAGCGGATCGGCTACGGCAACCAGCTCCTCGCCCTCGAGATCACCCACGGCGGGATGGCCTGCGGCCCCGTCTGGTACACGGACGTCTACGGGTTCGACTACGGGACGGTGGGGGACGAGCAGAACTCCGAGGCGGAACGCGTGCCCGCAGCGACGGACAAAGGGGCGGGGCGGTGATTCGCCTCGTGGCGACGCTGCGAAAAGACGCCAGGCCAACGAGCACTTTCGACGATCTCATACACGAAGTGCGGGCGGGGCGCATCCCCCGAACGGGGGAGGCCGCTCAGTAGGCGCCGAATGCCGCGTCTGATCTCTTCGCATCATTTGCGCAATGGAGAGACGGCCGCAGAATCGCCT
>CALBDV010000749.1 GCA_937927565.1 uncultured Holophagales bacterium | reverse complement strand
TCGAGGCGTCGACCCAGACGTTCTTCATCATCTTCCAGCTGAAGCCGATGGAGTAACCGTTGCGGTTCATGTCGGGGAGGAGCGGGCCTACGTCTCCGTCGGGCTCCGGGGTCTGGTCGTACACGTAGCCGGCCATCAGGTCGAACGTGTCGCTGGCCTGCCACTTCAGGCCGAAGCGGAACGCCCAGGCGTCCTCCCAGTCGTGGGGAAGGTTGCTCGTCGGGATCTGCTTGCCGTCGACCGCCTCGAATTCGAGGACCGTCGTGTCGAAGGCCGACCACTCGGTGAACGTGCCGGCGGCCTCGACTGCGACCTTGCCGAAGTCGTAGGAGATGCCGACCTGGGTCTGCGCCGGGGCCTGGATCGTCGTCTTCACCGGGACGGGCGTGCTCAGCGGAATCTTCCCGGCGACGGCGGCGTCGAGGTCGGGATAACCGGTCCCGAGCGGGTAGAACGTCCCCTCGCCCTCGAAGTTCGCGTCGACCGCGCCGTGGTAGGAGGCGCCGATCGCGAGCCTCGGGGTCGGGTTGATCTTGATGCCGGCGCCGAAGGTGACGTCGATCTCCATGTCCGCGCGGATGTCGGTGTGGGCCGCGTCGACGACCCGGTTCGTGTAGGGGTTGAAGACCGGGACCTTTCGCTGGAGCTTGACGTCCGAGAAGCGGAACTCGGGGCCGGCGCCGACCGCGAGGTAGTCGTTGATCTGCCAGGCGACCTGGAGGCCGGCCGCGTACTGCTTCAGGTCGACGTAGGTGGAGAGGTAGCGGCCGCGCCAGTCCGGATCGCTCCACCTCGTCGCGAGGCCGAAGGGGAACCAGGTGCCGAAGGAGAGGCTGACGCACTCGCTGAGGCCGTAGGACATGTAGAGGTTCGGAGGGAAGAAGAACTGATCGTGCATCTTGCTCGAGTAGCCCTCGCCCGGGTAGGGGTTGTAGCCCTCGGCGAGCTCGGACGTCGGGACGATGAGGGTCACCCCGGCCATCACCTTCAGCTCACCCTTCGTGACGTACTTGGCGAGACCCGCGGGGTTGTAGAACATGGCAGAAAGGTCGTCCGCCTGCGCCACGAAAGCTCCGCCCATGGCCGTGGAACGGGAGCCTGCCTCGAAGATCGAGAATCCTGCCGCGGCCGCCGGGCCCGCGGCGAGCAATGCAGCGGCCAGAAGGAGCGACAGCCCTCCAAGCCCGTACCGGGAACAGCCTCTCAACACGAATCCCTCCTCTTCCGCGTAAACGCGCCGTGTAACAACACTCCGGAAACAAGGCG
>CALBDV010000748.1 GCA_937927565.1 uncultured Holophagales bacterium | reverse complement strand
GGCATCGCCAAGGACGGGGCGAAGATGGTCCACGCCGTCGCGAACGCCGCCGTCCCGAAGCTGACGCTCCTCGTGGGCGGCTCGTTCGGCGCGGGGAACTACGGCATGTGCGGCCGCGCCTACCAGCCCCGCTTCCTCTTCAGCTGGCCGAACGCGCGGATCAGCGTCATGGGTGGCGAGCAGGCGGCCGGCGTCCTGGCGACGGTGAAGAACGACCAGCGCGAGCGCCAGGGACAGCCGCCCATGAGCCCGGAGGAGGACGCCGCGTTCCGGCGACCGACGCTCGAGAAGTACGAGGCCGAAGGGAGCCCGTACTACGCCACGGCGCGTCTCTGGGACGACGGTGTTCTCGACCCGGCAGAGACGCGGACCGTGCTGGCCCTCGCCCTCTCGGCCTGCCACAACGCACCGATTCCCGCGACGCCCTTCGGCGTCTTCCGGATGTGAGGCGCAACGTGAGGCGAATCTCCACGCTGGCCCTCTCCGTCGTCCTGCTCGTTCTCGCCCTGCCCGCGGCCGCGGCGCCCCGGAAGGGAACGATCCGCGCGGTCGAGGTCACCTCGCTGACCCGGCAGAAGGCGTTTCTCTTCGTGAGGGCGAGCCTGACGGCCGCGGCCCGGGGCGCGAGTCAGACGTTCCGCGGGGAGGCGACGGTCTGGGGTGTCCCCGTGGCGCTGAAGGGCCCCGTCAAGGTCGCCGTGCAGCGCTCCGGGTCCGGGTGGGACGCCACGTTCCTCGTCGACCTCGAGCTGGCCTCCCTGCCGAAGGGGCTCCTCGACCGCGGAAGCGCCACCGCCGTTCCGGTCACGCTCAAGGGGACGCTTTCGGGCGAGGCGGGGACCGCGGTGACGGTCGATGCCGCAGGGGCGCTCCGCCCTGGGACCGCCGATCTCGTCGCCGGCCGCGACCTCGCGCAGTCGTTCGTCCGTTTCGCCGGCGCCCGCCTCTCGGGTATCGGTCTCGCGGAGTCGAAGGGAGAGGCGCGGATCGCGGTCTTCAACCCGTTCCGCTTCGACGTGGCGCTGCGCAGCGTCCGGTACGAGCTGTCGTCCGACGACCGCGAGGTCGCCCGGGGCAGCCGGCAGGGCCTCCTCGTCCGCCCGGGACGCGAGAACGAGATCGTCCTGCCGCTCACCGTCGGCAACGCCGCGGCGATCGCGGCTGCGGGGAAGGCGGTGGTGTCCGGCGGGAAGCTCTCGGGCCGCCTGACCGGGCAGCTCGTCGTCAAGCTCGGGACGGGCGACGTGAAGATCCCGCTCGAGGGCTCGGGGACGATCGAGGTGCTGAAGTGACGTCCCCGCTCCGGATCGAGAGGCCGCGGCCGGGCGTCGTGCGCGTCGTCCTCGACCGGCCCGACCTGAGGAACGCCTTCGACGACGTCCTGATCGCGAGGCTGACCGAGACGTTCGCCACGCTGGCCGGCGACGACTCCGCCCGGGCCATCGTCCTGGCGGGGGAAGGGAAGGCCTTCTGCGCCGGTGCCGACCTCTCCTGGATGAAGCGGATGGTCTCGTACGGGCCCGAGGAGAACCGGCGGGACGCCGCCGCCCTCGCGGAGATGTTCCGCTGCATCGACGACTGTCCGAAGCCCGTCGTCGCCCGCGTCCAGGGGGCCGCGCTGGGTGGCGGAGCCGGCCTCGTTGCCGTCTGCGACGTCGCCGTCGCGGCCGAAGACGCCCTTCTCGGGACGACGGAGGTTCGGCTCGGGATCGTGCCGGCCGTCATCTCGCCGTTCGTCGTCCGGAAGATCGGCGAATCGCACGCCCGGCGCTGGTTCCTGACGGGGGAAAGGTTCTCCGCGGCGGAGGCGCTCCGCGCCGGCCTCGTCCACGCGGTCGTGCCGGAAGCGGCGCTCGACGCCGAGGTCGATCGTGTCGTCGACGGCCTCCTCCTCGGCGGGCCCGAGGCGCTGGCCGTCTCGAAGGACCTCGCGCGGCGGATGGGGAGCCTGCGCCTCGACGAGGCGCTCGAGGAGGCGGCGGGCGTCATCGCGACGCGCCGCGCCTCGGCGGAAGGACAGGAGGGGATGCGGGCGTTCCTGGAGCGCCGCAGTCCGTCCTGGACCGAGCGGAGCGCGTCGTGAGCGCGCGCCCGTTCCGTAAGGTCCTCGTCGCGAACCGGGGCGAGATCGCCGTCCGCCTCCTCACGGCCTGCCGGTCGCAGGGACTCGCGACGGTCGCCGTCGCGTCGGAGGCCGACGTCGGCGCGCGGCACGCGCGCCTCGCGGACGAGCTCGTCGTCCTCGGGCCGGCGCCGGCCCGGGAGTCGTACCTCGTCGCCGGGAAGATCCTCGATGCCGCGCGCGCCACGGGGGCCGACGCCGTCCATCCCGGCTTCGGGTTCCTCTCCGAGAACGGCGCGTTCGCCCGAGCCGTCCTCGACGCCGGACTCGTCTGGATCGGGCCTCCTCCCGCCGCGATGGAAGCGATGGGGCTGAAGGTCCCTTCGAGGGAGCGGATGAAGGCAGCGGGCGTCCCGGTCGTTCCCGGCTCGCACGACCTCTCGCCCGAGCACCTCGCCACGATCGGGCTCCCCGTCGTCATCAAGGCCTCGGCCGGCGGCGGGGGCAAGGGGATGCGCATCGTCCGGTCGGAATCGGAGCTCGCGGCGGCGATCGAGTCGTGCCGGCGCGAGGCGGAGGCCGCCTTCGGCGACCCGACTCTCTACGCCGAGCGTTACCTCGAGCACCCGAGGCACATCGAGATCCAGGTTTTCGGTGACGTCCACGGGCGCGTCGTCGCGCTGGGCGAGCGGGAATGCTCGCTCCAGCGACGTCACCAGAAGGTCGTCGAGGAGAGCCCTTCGCCGGTCGTCACGCCGGATCTCCGCGCGCGGATGAGCGAAGCCGCCGTGGCGGCGGCGAAAGCGGTCGGCTACGTCAACGCCGGGACGGTGGAGTTCCTCCTCGACGCCGACGGCTCGTTCTTCTTCCTCGAGATGAACACGCGGCTCCAGGTGGAGCATCCGGTCACGGAGGAGGCGTGGGGGCTCGACCTCGTCACGCTCCAGCTCGCGGTCGCCGCGGGCCAGCCCCTTCCCGACGACCTGCCTTCGGCACCCGTCGCGCACGCGATCGAGGCGCGGCTCTACGCGGAGGATCCCGAGAACGGTTTCCTTCCCCAGATCGGGACGGTCCTCGCCTACGAGGAGCCCGGAGGTCCCGGCGTGAGGGTCGACTCGGGAATCGAGGCGGGGAGCGAGATCTCCGTCCACTACGACCCGATGCTCGCGAAGATCGTGGCGAGGGGCCGCACGCGCGAAGAGGCGCGGCGACGACTCGTCGACGCCCTCGGGCGGACCGTCGTCCTCGGGGTGGCGACGAACGTCTCCTGGCTCCGGCGCCTGCTAGAGACACCCGAGTTCGTCCGTGGCGACCTCGACACGTCGCTCCTGTCCCGCCTCGAGGTCCCTGCCTCGCCGGAACCGCCACCCGAAGTCCTCGCGGCGGTCGCGGGTGTCCACTCCGCGGGAGACGGCAGGGTCGTCGCGGCCGCGCATGCGGCTTTTCCAGACCCCTTTTCGGGAGGGGCTTTCCGGGTGCTCGCATGAGGGTGAAGAACCTCGCGACGGGGACCGTCCACGAGATCACGGCCGAACGGGGCGAGATTCCCCGCGGCGCGCGGGCCGTGCGGGACGGCCTGACGACCTGGGTCTGGTTCCGCGGCGAAACGTGGCGTCTCGCGCGTCTCGTCGAGAGGCCGGGCGCGCGCGAGGAGGAGGAGCACGACCTGCGCGCTCCGATGCCGGGCGTCGTCGCGCGCGTCCTCGCCGAGGAAGGGCAGGCCGTCGAGAAGGGGACGCCGCTCCTCGTCCTCTCCGCGATGAAGATGGAGCACGAGATCCGGAGCCCGCGACCGGGGCGCCTCGTGAAGCTCTTCCGGGCCGTGGGGGAGAGGGTCGACATGGGCGACCCGCTCGCGGAGATCGAGTGACCGGGTCGGGGCGGGTCACCGTCGTCGAAGTGGGGCCGCGGGACGGCCTCCAGAACGAACGGGGATTCGTCCCGACCGTCGTGAAGATCGCATTCGTCGAGGCGCTCGCGGACGCCGGCCTGCCCGTCGTCGAGACGACCGCGTTCGTTTCACCGCGGGCGATTCCGCAGCTCGCCGACTCGGCGGACGTCTTCTCGCGCGTGAGAAAGAAGCCCGGCGTGCGGTATCCGGTCCTCGTCCCGAACGAAAAGGGGCTTGCGAGGGCTCTCGCGGCAGGAGCCCGGGAAATCTCCCTCTTCACCGCCGCGACGGACACCTTCAACCTGAGGAACACGAATGCCACGGTGGAGGAGTCGTTCGGCCGCTTCGCGCCGGTCCTGCTCCGGGCGAACGCAGAGGGCCTCCGCGTCCGGGGCTACGTGTCGACCGTCTTCGGCTGCCCGTACGAGGGGCGCGTCGACCCCGCAAAGGCCGCGGCCGTCGCGTTACGGCTCTTCGAGGCCGGTTGCGGGGAGGTCTCTCTGGGCGACACCATCGGCGTCGCCGTTCCGACGCAGGTCGCCGACGTCGTCGGCCGCCTCCGGGACGCGGGAGTCCCGGTCGACCGGATCGCCCTGCACATGCACGACACGCGCGGCACCGCCCTCGCGAACGTCGTCGAGGGCTTGCGGGACGGGATTCGCGTCTTCGATTCGTCCGCGGGCGGGCTCGGGGGCTGCCCCTACGCTCCGGGAGCGGCGGGAAACCTCGCGACCGAAGACCTGCTCTACCTCCTCCACGGGATGGGGTTCGAGACCGGGGTCGACCTGTCCAGGGTCGCCGGGGCGTCACGGGTGCTTGCCGAGACGACGGGCCGACCACCGGCGTCGCGCGTCTTCGCAGCGCTCCGTGGTTCGTCCGAGAGCGGCTGACGCCCTGCTCCCGCGTTGACCCATCCCTCTCTGGGACGTAGACTTTCCGCTACGTAAGCCTGTCCCGTCGAACGGCCGTTCGAGGAGTCGAAATGGCGATCAAGATCCTTCTTGCGGACGACAGCCTGACCATCCAGAAGGTCGTCGAGCTGACCTTCTCGGACGCAGAGACGCGCCTCCTGGCCGTCGGGAGCGGCGACCGGGCCGTCCAGGCTCTCGACGACTTCCAGCCCGACATCGTCCTGGCGGACGTCGTGATGCCCGGTCTCACGGGCTACGACGTGTGCGACGCGGTGAAGCAGCGTCCCGGAGGAGTGTTCATTCCCGTCGTCCTCCTCACGGGGACGTTCGAGCCGTTCGACCGGACCCGGGCGGAGCGGGTCGGCAGTGACGCCATCGTCACCAAGCCGTTCGATTCACACGCTCTCCAGGGGCTCGTCCGCGACCTCGTCGCCAAGGCCCGCGCCGTCCGGGAAGAGGCCGCAGCCGCGGCGGCTGCCGCCCCTCCGGCGACTCTGGCCCCTCTGGCCCCCCCGGACGCGCCCGAGCCGCCACCGACGATGATCCTCTCGGCCGAGGAGCTGGAAACGGAGGTCCCGATCCAGGGCAAGTACGTCGAGGACACGGGAGCAACCCAGGCGATGCCGGCCCTCGTCCTGCCCGAATCGTTCCCTCCTCCTTTTGAAACGGAGGAGCCGATCCTCAAGGCCGAGGACTCGAACTTCAGGACGATGGCGATGAGGATCCCGACGGCGGAAGAGCTCGCCGCGGCGGCCCCGATCGAGATCGCCGAGCCGGCGCCGGCTTTCGAACCGCCGCCGCCGCCGCCCCCGCCCGCCTTCTACGAGCCGGAAGCGGTTTCGCTCGTTCCGCCGCCGCCTTCCCCCTTCTACAGGCCGGAAGCGGCCTTTGCCGTTCCGCCGCCGCCGCCTCCCGTTCTCGACGAGGAGGAGGTCGCGGCCCTCCCGCCGCCTCCTCCTCCATTCGATTTTTCGGCCCCCATGGAGGTCGAGCCTCCTCCTCCGGCAGTCTTCGAGCCGGAGTTCGTCCCTCCGGTGCCTCCTCCTCCTCCGGCGTTCTACGAGCCGGAGCCTGCATTCGTTCCGCCGCCGCCCCCTCCTCCTCCCGCATTCCTCGAGGAGGAACCAGCCCTCTTCGTCCCCCCGATTCCGCCCCCTCCTCCGGCCTTCGACGAGCCCGAGGCGACGTCCTTCGCCGAGCCGGCGGCTCCGTTCGAACCCGAGTCCGAGCAGGCGCCCGAGCCCTTCCTCGCAGAAATGGGCAGCCCCGCGCTGGCCTCACCGGAAGCTGTTCCCCTGGCGCCCTTCGAGATCGTTCCGGAGCCCGGGGCCGCACCCGGCCCGGAAGAGATCGAAGTCACGCTCTACGACCTGGCAGAGGAGCCGGCGGCAGCCGAATCCACGGAACCTCCAGTGGCCGAGGAACCCGCGTTCGACCTCGTGCTCGAGGAGCCGGTTCCCCCGGCCTCGGAGGCGATTCTGGCGCCCGAAGCGGGGGCCGTCGAGGAGGGCTCCGTCGAGCCCTTCCCCGAAATGGACGAGCCCGTCCCCGGAGTGGAGGCCGAAGCCGCCCCCTGGGACGAAAGCCCCGCGGTCGAAATCCCGCCGCCTCCACCCGAGCTGTCGGGGGTACCGGATGACACCGAGGGGGCCGAGCCCATCACCCGCGATATCGAGGCGGACCTCGAGGCGTTCGAGGCGTCCGGGCGAGTCACACGTCGCCCCGAGATATGGGAGCGGCACGCCGCCCTCATCGGCGAAGAGGCCCCGGCCGACATCGACCTGCCGGGCGCCGAATCCGAGGAGCGCCCGGAGCCCGCGATGGAGGATCCGTCGTCGTCCGACCTGGAGGCGATGGCCGCTGCCGCCCGCATCGAAGACCTCTCGGCTCTGATTCCGTCGAGCCCGGCTCCTGTCTTCGTGGCCGCCGCCGCCCCGGTGGCGCTCCCGTCCGAAGAGACTCCCGCGGCCGCCGTGACGACGGCGCCGCTCGGAATCTCGGCGCCCTCCGCCCTTTCCGACGCCGACGTCGACCGGATCGCCCGCCGGGTCGTCCAGCTCCTCTCTGACAAGGCCGTCCGCGACATCGCGTGGGAAGTCGTGCCGGAATACGCCGAGCGTCTGGTCCGCGAACGGATCGCAGAGGTCGAGCGGGCCGGCTGAAGACGGAGGTCGTTCCGTCGCGAAGCCTCGTTTAGACTCGGCGGACTTATGTCTTCCGCGCCCCGCCCAGAGCTCGACAAGCGCTTCGACCCGCAGTCCTTCGAGATGACCTGGTACCGGCTCCAGGAGGAGTCGGGCCAGTTCCGTCCGGAAGTGGCGTCCGAAGACGCCAGCCCGTACACCCTCGTCATCCCCCCGCCGAACGTCACGGGGCGCCTTCACGTCGGGCACGCCCTCGGACGGACGCTCGAGGACGTTCTCGCGCGCTGGAAGCGGATGCAGGGCCGGGCCGTTCTCTGGGTCCCCGGCGTCGACCACGCCGGCATCGCCACGCAGATGGTCGTCGAGCGCGACCTCATGGAGCGGACGGGGAAGACCCGCCACGACGTGGGACGCGAGCCCTTCCTCGAGATCTGCCGCGAGTGGGCCGACGCCCGGCGGGGCGACATCCTGAACCAGATCCGGCGGCTCGGCTGCTCGTGCGACTACTCGCGCGAGTACTACACGCTCGACGAGCCCCGCTCCAGGGCGGTCCGGCGCGCTTTCAGCGAGCTCTACCACCAGGGGCTCGCCTATCGCGACAGCCGGATGGTGAACTGGTGCACGCGCTGCGCCACCGTTCTCTCCGACCTCGAGGTGAACCACGTCGAGAGCTCGGGCCAGCTCTGGTCTGTGGCCTACCCGCTCGAGGACGGAAGCGGAGACCTCGTCGTCGCCACCACGCGGCCCGAGACGATCCTCGGAGACACCGCGGTTGCGGTGCACCCGGAAGACGAACGCTACACGGCCCTCGTCGGGAAGAGGGTCCGCCTGCCGCTGACGGATCGCCTCATTCCCGTCGTCGCGGACGAGATGGTCGACCGGACGTTCGGGACGGGCGTCGTGAAGATCACGCCGGCCCACGACCCGAACGACTTCGAGGCCGGGCGGCGGCACGGTCTCGCCGAGATCGCCGTGATCGGCTTCGACGGGAAGATGACCGCCGAGGCCGGCCCCGCTTACGCCGGCCTCGAGAGGGCCGCGGCCCGCAAGAAGGTCCTCGTGGACCTCCGCGAGCTGGGTCTGCGCCGCGACGACAAGCCGCACACCTCCGCCGTCGGGCGGTGCCAGCGCTGCGACACCGTCCTCGAGCCGCTCGTCTCGCTCCAGTGGTTCGTGAAGATCAAGCCGCTCGCCGAGAAGGCGGTCGCGGCCACCGAGGCGCGCGAGGTCACGTTCACCCCCGAGCTCTGGAAGAAGACCTACGACGAGTGGATGAAGAACATCCGCGACTGGTGCGTCTCGCGCCAGCTCTGGTGGGGGCACGAGATTCCGGCCTGGTATTGCCCCGAGGGGCACGTCACCGTGCCGAAGCCGGGCGAGGATGCGGACCCGTCCGCGTGCGTCCGCTGCGGGAACGTGACGCTGACGCGCGACCCCGACGTCTTCGACACCTGGTTCTCGTCGTGGCTCATGCCGCTCTCGGTCCTCGGCTGGCCGGAGAAGACGAAGGACCTCTCGCGCTTCTACCCGACCGACGTCATGGTCACGGGCTTCGACATCCTCTTCTTCTGGGTCGCCCGGATGATCATGGCGGGCGTCTGGTTCGACGGGCGCGTCCCCTTCCGCGAGGTCTTCCTCCACGGTCTCGTCCGCGACGAGCGGGGACAGAAGATGTCGAAGACGAAGGGGAACGTCATCGACCCTCTCGTCATGTGCGACGAGTACGGCGCCGACGCGGTTCGCTTCGCCCTCGCCATCCTCTCGGGGACGGGGCGCGACCTGCCTTTCGGGACGACGCGCGTCGCGGCCTCCCGGGCCTTCGCGACGAAGGTCTGGAACGCCGCCCGCTTCGCGATGGGGATGCTCGGAGAGGAAACCGTCGCCGAGGTTCCCGCCTTCGCCTCCCTCGGACGCGTCGACCGGTGGATCCTGGACCGGCTCTCCGCCACGGCGGCGAAGGTGAACGAGTCGCTCGGTGTCTACCGATTCGACGAGGCGGCGAACGCCCTCTACGCCTTCTTCTGGACCGAGTTCTGCGACGGCTACGTGGAGATGGTCAAGCAGGTCCTGCGCGACCCCGAAGTTCCGGAGGCCGAGAAGGCGAAGACGCGCTCGGTGCTCCACCGTGTCCTCCTCGACTCGCTGGCGCTCCTTCACCCCTTCATGCCGTTCATCTCCTGCGAGATCCGCGAGGCGCTGAACGGGGACGGAGCGAAGCTGCCGGTCCTGCCGTACCCGGCAGGGCGTGACGACTGGAGCGACCCCTTCGCCGTGGAAGTCGTCGAGACGCTCCGCGAGACCGCGACGCGCGTCAGGAACCTGCGGGCCGAGCGGGGCATGGCCCAGACGGTGGAGCTCGCCGCGGGGCTGGAGGTGCCCGAAGGACCCGTGGCCGAGGCGCTCCGCGCGCACGGGCCGCTCCTCGTCCACATGGCCCGCCTGTCGAGCCTCGTCGTGGCGCCGAAGGTCGACCTCCCGGGCGCCTTCCACGAGCACGTCGGGGTGGCGGGTCTCGTCGTCTCCCTTCCGAAACGGGACCTCTCCCCGGATGACGAGGCCAGGATCCGGAAGGAGATCGCCGCCGTCGACAAGGAAGCGGAGGGGATCGGCCGCAAGCTCGCCGACGAGTCGTTCCTGGCAAGGGCCCCGCAGGCCGTCGTCGAGAAGGTGCGTCGCCAGCTCGAAGAGCTGACGGCCCGCCGCACCAAGCTCGTGACGAACCTCGGCGAGGGAACGACTCCGTGACGAGCCCGCTCGGCCCCCTCGCCCCGCTCCACGGACAGCGCTTCGAGCGCGTCGCGAACATCCTGTTCCTCGGCGAGGTGGCCTCGACGAACGACGTCGCGAGGGCGCTGGTGGAGCGGATGGTGGCCGAGGAGACGGACGTCCTTCCGACCTGCATCGTGGCCGGCCGGCAGACCGCGGGAAAGGGGCGCTCCGGCCGCACCTGGGTCACGGCGGGAGACGCCGCTGTCGCCGTGTCGCTCGTGGCGGCGTGGCCCGAGGGCCCGGAGCGGATCCACGTCCCGGTGGCCGCCGGGATCTCACTCGCCCGCTCTCTCTCCCGTGCTTTCGGCGTCGAGCTTCGCCTGAAATGGCCGAACGACCTTCTCGTCGGCGGCAGAAAGGTCGCAGGCATTCTCGTCGAGGGGCGGACCCTGCCGGACGGGGCCGGGTACGTCGTCGTCGGTCTCGGCCTGAACGTCGGGGCCTCCCGGTCCGAGCTCGACGGCATGGGGCTTCCCGCCGCGACCTCGCTCGCTCTCGAAGGCGGCTCACCGTCGGCGCTCGGAGGGGAGGCGCCGCTCCTTGCGGTCCTCTCCGCCTTCGACGCGTTCCTGGGCGAGGGGCCCTCCGATCTGCCGGAGGCCTTCTCCAGGGTGACGGTCCACAGGCCGGGAGACCTCCTCGAGGTGCGCGACGGGGAGAGGGTCGTCCGCGGCCGGTACGCGGGGCTCTCGAAGGACGGACTCCTGCGGCTCGAGACCGAGACGGGGGTCACCGAGCTGATCTCCGGCGACGTGACGTCGTTCTGAGGCGCGGATGGGCCTTCTCCTCGCTCTCGACGTCGGCAACACGAACACCGTCATCGGCTTCTTCCAGGGAGAGGCGCTCGTCGCGACCGCGCGCCTGACGACCGTCCGCGAGCGGACGTCCGACGAGCACTCGCTCTTCCTGCGGGCCGTGATCGAGGCGAAGGGGCGAAAGGTCGAGGAGATCGACGACGTCATCGTCTCCTCCGTCGTCCCGTCGCAGGACTTCCCGATCCGGACGGCCTGCCGCGACGCCTTCGGCATCGACCCCCTCTTCGTGGCGCCGGGCGTGAAGACGGGGATGAAGATCCTCTACGACCACCCGTCGGAGGTCGGAGCCGACAGGATCGTGAATGCGGTGGCGGCCGTAGCGGCCTACGGCGCGCCGTGCATCGTCGTCGACTTCGGCACGGCCACGACGTTCGACGTCGTGACGGCTGCCGGCGACTACCTCGGGGGCGTCATCTGCCCCGGCCCCGGCATCAGCGCCGACGCCCTCTTCTCGCGCGCGGCGCGGCTCTCTCGCGTCGATCTCCACCGGCCCGAGAAGGTGGTGGGGAAGAACACCGCCCAGAGCATCCAGTCGGGCCTCTACTGGGGCGTCCTCGCTCAGGCGGAGGGCCTCGTGGCCCGCATCCGTGCCGAGCTCGGCGAGCCGAAGATGAGAGTCGTCGTCACCGGCGGGCTCGCCCCGCTCTTCTCGGCGGCGTCGCCCGACCTCGCCCTCGTCGACTCCGACCTGACCCTGCGCGGACTGAAGATCCTCCATGACCGGAACGCCGACGGACGCCCGCCCCGGCGTGCCTGAGCCGCTCGAGGACGAAGCCTCCTACGGCACCCGTGTCGAGGATGCCTTCATCGAGGAGCGGGGAACACCCTTCTTTCTCCTGCCGAAGGACTGGCAGCTCATCAGGGGCTGGCGTGAAGGGGGCGTTCCGTCCGACACGGTGATTCGAGCCGTCCGCGCGGCGTTCGAGAGGAAGCGCGCACGCGGCGACGTGTCGAAGATCTCGAGCCTGACGTACTGCGGCAACGCGGTCGAGGTGCTCTGGGAAATGGAGCGGCGGGGGTTGGTCGGGGCGCACGTCCCGCGTCCTGCACGGGATG
This sequence comes from uncultured Holophagales bacterium, assembly GCA_937927565.1. Lineage (GTDB taxonomy): Bacteria > Acidobacteriota > Thermoanaerobaculia > UBA5066 > UBA5066 > UBA5066. Next base: position 8,009 of record CALBDV010000748.1, on the reverse strand, counting down.
AGCAGGCGCCCTTCGACGGGATGTCGAGGCTGCGCGAGCTGACCGAGGCGCTTCGCGAGGCCGAGACCGCCCTGCCCGCGGGGGCCGACGTCTCCGCTGCCGCCGCGGCGCTCCGCGCGGCTCGCGAAGCGGTGGGGGCGCTCGACCCCGCGGCCGGTCTCGAGGAGCTGGAGGAAGGGCTCGGAAAGGTGGAGAAGGCCCTCGTGAAGAAGCTCGAGGGAGCTCTCGGGGAAGAGGAGCGGGAGAGCCTCGCGCGAGCCGTGGAGGAAGAGGCCGGCGACGTCTCGACGCTGACGAGGGAGACGCAGCGCCGGATCCACTCCGCGCTCCGGCGGCGTGCGGTCCGAAAGGCCTTCGGTCTGGCGCCGCTGACGCTCCTCGGAGGCTGAGCCGATGTCGCGTGAGCTGACGATCGAGCGCATCGTTCCGGGTGGAAGCGGGCTCGGCCGGCTCGACGGCGCCGTGACGCTCGTCTCCGGCGGCCTTCCCGGCGATCGCCTTCTCGTCGACACGCATCCCGACGGTCCCCGTCTCGTCCGGGGCGAGCTCGTCTCCGTCCTCTCGCCCGGACCGCACCGTCGACCGGAGGAGGACGTCTGCCCGCGGGCGCGGGACGGTTCCTGCGGCGGGTGCGACTGGCCGGCGCTGAGCCTCGACTCGCACGGGGCGCTGAAGGAAGAGCTCGTCCGGGACGCCCTTCGGCGCATCGGACGGATCCCGGACGCGGAGGTACCGCCGGTACGCTTCGTTCCGTCACCGAGAAGCTACAGGCTGCGAAGCCGGCTTCGCTGGGACGGGAACGGGATACTCGGCTTCGTCGGGAGGGCGTCTTCGAGGGTCTCTGATCTCGTCTCGTGCGAGGTCGTCTCGGAATCGCTCCTCGCGAGGCTTCCCGCTGTGAGGGAGGCGCTCGTCGAGGCGAGCACGCCCGAGTGCGAGCTGCAGACCCTCGAGGGGCACTCCGGCGCCCCGCTCCTCGGCGAGCTCCGATTCGAGCGTCGGATTCCCGCGGCCGAGCAGATTGCGCGTCGCCTTCACGGCCCGCTCGACGGCGTCCGGATCGTCGTCGCCAGGCGCCTCGTCGCCTCGCGCGGGCCTTCGGCGCTCGACCTCGAGGCGGGCGGAGCCCGTTTCCGGGTCTCGGTCTCCTCGTTCTTCCAGTCGAACAGGTTCCTTCTCGACGCTTTCCTCGAAGAGGCTCGCGGCGTGGCTCGTACGGTGGCTGCCGCCGGGACGTCTCGCGGGGCGCTGGACCTCTACGCCGGAGCCGGGTTCCTGACGCGTCCCCTCCTGGAGGCGGGCTTCGACACGGATGCCGTCGAGTCGGATCCCTCCTCCTCGTCCGATCTCGCCTCGAACCTCGCCACCTGGCGCACCGAGGGGCTTCCGGGACGCGGGCGGGCCGTCGCGACGGACGTGGAGTCGCACGTCTCGCGAATGCGCGAGCCGTTCGATCTCGTCTTCGCCGATCCGCCACGGGAGGGGCTCTCTCCCGTCGTCCGGCAGGCGCTCCTCCGGATCCGGCCGAGGAGCCTCCTGCTCGTCTCGTGCGACCCGGCGACGTTTTCGCGCGACCTCGCAGCCCTCCTGCCGCGCTTTCGCGTCCGGTCGCTCACGCTCCTCGACCTCTTCCCGGGAACGCACCACGTGGAGACGCTCGCCGAGCTGGAACGGCGGCCGTGAGGCGCTCCTGGTCGCTGCGGGCGCCGGCTCCGGCCGTCCCCGCCGCGCTCGCGTTCGCGGCCGGGATCCTCCTCGCCGTCACCCTCCCTGCTCCGCCATCGCCCTCGCTCGGGGTGCTCTTCGTGGGCGGCTCGCTGGCGGCCGTCGTCGCCGGGTTTCGGGGACAGCGGCGCCTGGCGACTTCTGGAGCGCTGCTCCTGGTCCTGGCTGCCGGTTTCGTCCGCGCGCGTGGGCCCCTCGTCGATGGCCGGGAGACGGCGCGAACCACGGCGGCGGAATCGTCCGAATCGGACGTCTTCGAGATCCGGGGACGGCTCGTCAGCTGGTGGACGCGAAGCGGTTCGCTCTGGTCGGCGCGCCTCGACGTCGTCGAGGCGCTGAGGGAAGGGACGGCCGTCGCGCTGCCGGGCCGGATCGTCGTGAGCGTCGCAGGAGAGACCGACCCGGCTCCGCTCGCCGGATTCGGCGACCTCGTGAGGATTCGCGGACCGCTCAGGCTGCCGGATCTCGGGGCGCTCCCGTCGAGCCCTTTCGTTCTGGTGCCCGAACCGCGGATGCCACAGAAGAGTGCGGGACAGATCGAGGTGGTCGAAGGGCCTCGCGGGCCCCTCGGTTTCCTCGTGCGACTCCATCGGGCCGCGGCTGCCCGCCTCGCGTCGAACCTCGAGGGGGCGTCCCCGGCCGGTCTCCAGGCGGCAGCGCTCGCCAAGGCTCTGCTCCTGGGCGAGACGGCCGAGCTCTCGCCCGGGACGGTCTCGGCGTTTCGCGACGGCGGCGTCGCCCACATCCTGGCCATCTCGGGTGTCCACGTCGGGCTCCTGGCGCTCGGCCTGACGTTCGCCCTCCGGCCCCTTCGCCCGAGCGTGCGCACCCGCGACGGCCTCGTCCTCGTCGCGACCCTGGCCTTCGGCGCCTTCACCGGCGGACGAGCCCCGGTCCTCAGGGCGGTATTCATGATCGGGCTCTATCTCGCGGCCCGGCTCCTCGGGCGGCCCACCTCGCCCGCGCACGTCATGGCGCTTTCGGCGCTCGTTCTCCTCGCGTGGGATCCGGCGAACCTCTTCGACGTCGGCTTCCTCCTGAGCTACGCCGCCGTCTTCGGGATCGCGGCGATCGCGCCGCTCTTCTCGGAGCCGCTGCGGCGCCGCCTCCCGGTCCCTCTCGCCGATGGAATCGCGGCCACCCTCGGCGCCGAGCTCTGTGTCTTTCCGATCCAGGCGACCGTCTTCCACGTCGTCCCGTTCGTCGCGCTCCTCTCGAACCTCGTCGTCGTCCCGCTCGCAAGCGTGTTCCTGTTCGCGGCGGCTCTCCTGATGCCGCTCCTCCTGGCGGGGCCGCTCGCGTCCGCTTTCGCTCTCGGGCCGCTCACCGCCCTTTCCGAGGTGATCGTCGGCACGCTGCGTCTCCTCGACGCGCTCGGCGCCGTCCGCGTCGTCCCGACGCCCCTCTTCGTCGAGGCGGCGTTCCTCGCGCTCCTCCTCGTGGCGGCCGGGACGCTCCGGTCGCACCGCCCGCGACGAGCCGCCCTGATCGGAGCCCTCTCTCTCGTCTTTCTCGCGTCGGCGCGCCCCTCCTCCGCCGAGCGGCCGGGCGAAGCCCGGCTGACTGCCCTGGACGTCGGCCAGGGGGACTCTTTCCTGATCGTGACCGACCGGGGGCGCGTCCTCGTGGACGGCGGCGGCACGTTCGACGCCTCGTACGATTTCGGCCGGACCCGGCTCCTTCCACGCCTGGCGGCGCTCGGGGCCGTCTCGTTCGACGCCGTCGTCCTGACACATCCCCATCCCGACCACTCCCGGGGGCTGCTCGCCGCCCTGAAGCTCCTCCCGGTCGATCGCATCTACCTTCCGCGGGGAGCGCCGCGGAACCTCTTCCTGGACGAAGCCCTCGAGGCGACAGCGCGGGGGGATGTCCCGGTCGAGGTCCTCGAAGCGGGAGACCGATTCATCGCGGCCGGGGTTCCTTTCGACGTGCTCCACCCCGGGCCGGAAACGTTCGTCCGCTCGCCCGAGAACAACGGATCCCTCGTTCTCCTCCTTCGTCTCGGCACCCGAACGGTCCTTCTGACCGGGGATATCGAAGCGGCCGCGGAGAGAGACCTTCTCGCCCGGGGAACCGCTCTCTCGGCCGACGTTCTCAAGGTGCCTCACCACGGGAGCCGGACCTCGACGACTCCGGGTTTCCTCGAGAGGGTTGCCCCGCGTCTCGCCCTCGTGGGTGTCGGTCGCCGGAATCGCTTCGGGCATCCGGGCGCCGAGGTGATGGCACGACTCGCCTCGTCGGGCGCAGGGGTCTTCCGGACGGACCTCCACGGCGACGTCTCCCTCCTCTTCAGGGACGGTCGGATCTTCCCGTCGCGTCCGTTTGCCGGGCTGCCGGGAGGCCTCCCGTGAGCGCGCCGCGCGGCGTCCTCGCCGTCGTCGGTCCGACGGCGACGGGGAAGTCGGCCCTCGCCGTGGAAGTGGCGCTCCGGCTCGGCGGCGAGGTCATCTCCGCCGACGCCTTCACCGCCTACCGCGGCATCGATGCCGGAACGGCCAAGCCGGCCATCGAGGAACGCCGGGGCGTGCCGCACCACCTCGTGGACATCAAGGAGCCGGCTGATCCGTTCAGCGCAGGGGAGTTCGCCCGTCTCGCCCGGGCCGCTTCGCTCGAGATCCTCTCGCGGGGGAAGCTCCCCATCCTCTGCGGCGGCACCGGCTTCTACGTCCGGGCCTTCTTCGAAGGGCTCTTCGTCGGGCCCCCTCGCGACGAACGGCTGAGGGAGGCCCTCAGAACCCTCCAGGATCGGCGCGGGGCTCCCTGGCTCGTCAGGGCGCTCGGGCTCATCGACCCCGAAAGCGGGGCACGGATCTCGCAGAGGGACGGAGCGCGTGCCATTCGGTACCTGGAGATCGCCTTTTCGACCGGGCGTCGTCCATCGGACCTCTTTCGCGAGAGGCCGGGTGAGCGATGGGAAGGTCCGTCGGTGAAGGTCGCCCTCACGTTGCCGCGCCCGATCCTCTATGGAAGAATCGAACGGAGGTTTAGAGAGTCCATCATGACCCGGCTCCCGGACGAGGTCAGGCGCCTCCTCGAGGTGGGTGTCCCGTCCACGGCTCCGGCCATGGCGGCCATCGGCTACCGAGAAACCGTCGAGCTCGTCGAGGGACGAATGTCGGCCGACGATTGGTCGGAGAGCGTCGTCCGACAGACACGCCGCTATGCCAAGAGGCAGGAAACCTGGTTCCGGTCCGAACCGGATCTTCTTCTTTTCCGGGCCGACTCGCCCGGCCTCGTCGACGAGGTCGTGGCCGCGTCGAGCCCGCTTCTCTCCTGATATTTTCAAGAGGAGATTTCGATGATCAACAAGCCGCCGATCAACGTCCAGGACGGGTTCTTCTACCAGCTCCGGAAGGACAACACGCTCGTCGACGTGGTTCTCCTCTCCGAGCGGACCCGCCTCGGCCGAATCAAGCGTTTCGACAAGTACGCGCTGGTCCTCGACGTCGACGGACGCGAAGAGATGATCTACAAGCACGCGATCGCGTCGGTCAGTCCGGCAGTGGTCGCTCGACCTGCCGCACCGCCACCGGTTCCGGCGCCGGCTTCCTGACGATCACCCACGGATTGCCCCATCCATCCTCCTCCACGGCGCGCGGAGGACGGTCGGCAGCACTCCCCGCCGCCTTCGCTTTCGCGCTCCTCGCCGCTCTCGCAGCCGGCTGCGCTACCGCGCCGCCTCCGGTGCAGGGAGTGCCCCCGGTGTCCGAGGGGGCCTTTGCCTTCCGGGATCCGCGGGACGGTGCTCCCCCGACTCCGCTCTCCTCTCGTGACGCGAAGACCCTGGAAGCGGCCTGCCGGGCCGTTCGCCGTGGCGATGCCGCCGCCGCGGAAGAGGCGCTCCAGGCAAGGCAGCGGAAGGGGGGGGCGGTGCCCGCGCCCCTTGCCCTCGTTGCGGTCTACGTCGAGCTCGCCGCGGGGAACGCGGAGGAAGCGAGGACTTCCCTCGCAGCCCTGACGGCGGCGCATCCGGCGTGGATCGCCGCGGTCGAGGCCGACGCGGATCTCGCCGCGACGGAAGGCCGCTCGGCCGACGCCCTCGAACGCTACCGCAAGCTCGCCCTCCTGGCGCCGAGGGACCAGCGAGCCCGGGAGCGTGTCGAGATCCTCCGGGCGCAGGTCGCGGCCGAGAGGCGACTCGAGGCGGAGACCGCTCTCGGATCGGGGGACCTCGACGCCGCCAGGCGAGCGGCTCACTCCCTTCTCCAGCTCGAGCCGTCGTCGCCGGCAGGCCTCGTCCTTCTCGCTCGCGCTGCCGCGGCGGGGGGCAGGAACGACGATGCCTGGACCTGGGCGAAGGAAGCGAGAAAGAGGGCTCCTTCCGACCCTTCCGTTGCGGCTTTCGCCGCCGACGCGGCGGCGAAGGCGGGGCGCTGGGCAGACGCCGCCAGCCTCTACGAAGGGCTCGCCGCCACCGATCCGGCCTTCGTCCCCAAGGCCGAGGAGGCAAGGGTCGAATTCAAGGTGCAGAACCTCCCCGAGGCGGCACGCCTCGCGGCGGAATCGGCGCGCCTGACACGAGCGCAGCTCGCCACCCTCCTCTGGTGGACGGTCCCCGAGTTTCGGGACGCCGTCGTTCCTCCCGGCGCGGAGATCGCGGTCGACGTCGTCGATCGCTCCGACCGGGGGCCGCTCGCGACGGCCATCGGCCTCGGCTTCTTCGCGGTCTCGGCCGAGACCCACCGCGTCGGGGCGGACTGGCCCGTTTCCAGGGGAGAAGTGGCCGCGGCCCTGCGGAGGGTCGCGCTCCTGGCGGGCCGCGGTCGCCAGCCCAGGGGATGCCTGGCCCCGGAGAACCCGACTCCCGCCCGGCTTTCCGAGTGCGGGATACTCAGCGACACACCGTCCCGCAACGTATCCGGTCGAGAAGCCCTCCGGGCTCTCGAGAAGGCCGCACGCTTCGGGCGCGAGGGAGGAACCAGATGAACGTCCCGGATCTCTTCTCGAAGGTCGCCCTCTTCGAGGGGCTTCCGCCGGCCGATCGCATCGCGATCTCGAGGGCGTCCACGCTTCGGAGCTACCGGCGCGGGGAGCGGATCGTCACCCAGGGACAGCCCGGAGACTCCTTCTTCCTTCTCATCAAGGGCCGGGTCTCCGTCTCGATCCTCTCGCCCGAGGGGCGCGAGGTCGTCCTCTCGACCCTCTCGGCCGGAGACCATTTCGGCGAGATGGCCCTCCTGGACGACGCTCCCCGCTCCGCGACCGTGACGGCAGCCGAACGCTCGGACCTCGCGGTGGTGACCCGCGAGGCGTTCTTCGACCTCCTCAAGGGGAACTTCGTCCTGATCCGGGCGCTCCTGTCGACCTTCTCCCGGCGGCTCCGCCATGCCAACGCCACGATCGAGGGGCTCGCGTCCCTCGACGTGAAGGGGCGGCTGGCCCGCTACTTCCGCGACCTTGCCGAAGAGCGAGGGCGGAAAGCGGGGGGCGGCTGGACCGTCGTCGTCCGCCCCTCGCAGCGCGAGATCGCCGACACGATCGGCTCGAGCCGGGAGACCGTCTCCCGCACGATGTCGCAGCTGTCGCGCGAGAACCTCATCGTCCCGAAGGGGAAGGCCATCTACGTTCGTTTCGAGGGGGAGCCGGCCGTCAACGGCTGAGCCGCCATGGAGCTCCGCCCCTGGACCCTCCCGAACCTCCTGACGTTCGCCCGGCTCGTCGCCCTGCCGTTCCTGATCATCGCGATCGTCGAAGGGGAGCGAATGCAGGCCTTCGCGATCTTCTTTGCGATGGCCGTGAGCGACTTCGTCGACGGGTACCTGGCACGTCACTTCGGGATGGCTTCACCTCTCGGGGCGCTCCTCGACCCGATCGCCGACAAGCTCCTCCTCGTGTCGACCTTCATCGTCTTCGCGCTGAAGTCGACTCCGACGAACATCCACATCCCGCTCTGGCTCGTCCTCATGACGGTGGGGCGCGACGTCCTGATCGTGGCCGCCGCCCTGGTCATGGCCCTCGGTCTCGGAATCAAGTCGTTCCCCCCCACCTTTCTCGGGAAGGCGAATACGTTCGCCGAGATCTCGACGGTCGTGGCGATCCTGATGAACAACGTCGACCGGATGCCGGCGTGGGTCGCGGACGTCTGCTTCCCCGTGACGGCGCTCCTCACCGTCGCCTCCGGCGTCCACTACGTATTTCGGGCCTCCGCGGCCATCGCCCGGGTCTCCCACGTGCAACCGGTCGCGGAGCACGATGGGGGAGGGGACGATCGGCCCGGCCCGCCGGCGACCTGACCGCCGGCGGCGGACCCCCCGTTCCCATCTCTTCTTTCGTCGTGTCTTCTT
>CALBDV010000747.1 GCA_937927565.1 uncultured Holophagales bacterium | reverse complement strand
AGCACGGCCGCGGGCGAGGTCATCGCGCGGACCTTCCCGATCCTCGCGTACGAGACCCGCACCTGGGACAACTTCCTGGGCGACGTCCTCGAGGTCACCGGAGCCGGCGCCATCGACTTCGACAGTGGCGACACCGCATACCGGTTCATCGTCTCCGCACAGGTCTACGTCGACGGTCCGAATGGCCGGTTCAGCACCGCCGTGCAGTCGGCCGACGAGGCTGGGACGATCCTCGCCGGGCGACCGGGCTACGTCATCGGGATCAGCGCGAACTCGTTCGATCGCACGAACCTCGGCTGTGCGAGCGATTCGGGCCTTTACCAGACGATCACCGCCGAGGTCTTCAGTCCTTCCAACGTCTATCTCGGATCGCTCGCCTTCGACCTGAACCCCTGGGGCTGGACGCAGGTCGGCGTGAACATCCCGGTCACGGACGGCATCATGGTGATCAGCAGCACGCAGCGGGCGGTCTGCTACGGCGTCGTCGTGGACAACGTCAGCAACGACGGCACCTTCCAGCTCGCCGTTCCGGACTGACCGGAGGAGACACGTTCCAGGGCCCCGGAGAGCGACCGGTACCACCTGCGGGCGCTCCTCGCTTCCGCAAATGGTACCGGTCTTGCGTTCGCAGCTGAGGGTCTCAGGGCCGGTCAACTGCTGGAGGCAGCTCACGCGCGTTTCGTATTCGTGTGCCCGGTCTCCCTCTTGGGCAGCCCTGAAGCTCTTTCTCCGTGCAATCAGGATCGTCTTTACGGGCCACCGGCCCGCTTCTTGCTATCTCGAGCACGTGAACACAGGAGGAGTACCAATGAAGAAACTCGCTCTCGCGCTGGCTTTCGTCGCCGCCACGTCCACCGGCGGACCAAGTCTGGCAAGCCCGCAGGACCCCACCGCCGCGGCGGCATCCCCCGGTGCGAACACCGCGCTCGTCGAAGACATCACCCGGCTCTGGAAGGCCAACCTGTCCGAAGAGTTCATCACCAAGTACTTCGCCCACTCGGACCTCGCGCGGGACCTGACACCCGGAGACATCGTGGTCCTCCGGAACTCGGGTGTCCCCGAGACCCTCATCACTTCGATCACCCTCGGGCGGACGGCGGCTGCCGCCGCCCCGGGCACGACGCAGCCCCCCCCCGCGCTTCCCGATTCCCGCCGCTGGGACGGTCTCGCGCTCAGGAACTCGGGGATCGTGCTGTTCAAGAGCCGGTGGGACTCGGGAATGCTCGAGTTCCGGGAGGGGTCGCTGCGCTGGGTCGATTCCAGGCAGACCGGGAAGAACCTTCTCGTTCCGATGGAACAGATTGCCGAGCAGCAGCTCACCTGCCTGAAGAAGGCGGGGGGCAACGAGTGCTTCGAGTGGGTGGTGAAGACGCGAAACGAGGAATATCACTTCCGCGACGCAACCTGGAGGCAGGGCGAGAACGCGAAGGTGCAGGATCTCTTCGACTTCTTCCGCGGCTCCTACCCGAACCTGGTTTCGTCGCGCAATCCTGTCGACGAGAAGTGAGCTCGGACCAGCGGCCGGCCTGAAGGACTCGCGGGAAGCCCTCCGCTTCAGGTCGGCCGGCGCAAGCCGTCCGTTTGGGCGAGGAGCGTCACGAGCGTTCCCACGTCGACCGGCTTGGCGAGGTGGTGGTCGAAGCCGGCCTCCCGGGATCGCACGAGGTCTTCCGGCTGCACCCAGCCGGACAAGGCCACGAGGAAGAGGCCCGCCAGGGACGGTTCCTCGCGAAGGCGCCGCGCGACCTCGAGGCCGCTGAAGCCGGGGAGTCCGATGTCGAGAATGGCGACGTCGGGACAGAGTCGCCGGGCCGACTCCACCGCCGACGGTCCGTCGTGTGCCACGTACGCTTCGTGCCCGTCGAGGCCGAGCAGCTCCGCGAGGGTCAGGGCGGCGTCGACGTTGTCGTCCACGACCAGGATGCGGCGTGGCGTGACGGGCGGGACGAGGACCTTCGGCCCGGGCTCCGACGGCGCGACGGCCCGGATCTCGACGGGGAGGCGAAGCGTGAAGGTGCTTCCTTTCCCGAGACCCTCGCTGGCCGCGGTCAGGGTGCCTCGGTGCAGCTCGGCGAGCTGCCTGGCGAGCGCGAGGCCGATGCCGAGGCCGCCCTGGTCGAGGGCGAGCGCCTCCGGGGCCTGCGAGAACATCGTGAAGATGGTTCCCAGCGCGGCCGCCGGGATTCCGATTCCGGAGTCGACGACTCGAAGAACGACGGCTTCGTCCTCCAGGATTGCCTCCACGAGGACCGTTCCCCCACTCTCGGTGTACCGCGCCGCGTTCGAGAGGAGGTTCGTGAGGATCTGCGCGATCCGGACCGGATCGGCGTACAGGACGACGGGAGCCTCCGGCAGCCTCACCTCGAGCGTGTGCCGCCGGATGAGGAAGAGCGGCCGGGACGCCTCGAGCGCACTCTCCACGACCGAGGCGAGGGTGACGAGCTCCGGCCTGAGGCCGACCTTCCCGTGCGAGATCCGGGCGATGTCGAGGAGGTCGTCGATCAGTCGGACCAGGTGGGTCACCTGCCTCTCGATCACCTTTCGCGCTTCTGCGGCACGGACACGGTCCTCTTCGCCGTCCCCGAGACGCGCCAGGATCTCCGTGGCGTGCCCGATCGGCGCGAGGG
>CALBDV010000746.1 GCA_937927565.1 uncultured Holophagales bacterium | reverse complement strand
CAGGCCGACTTCGCGACGTGGCGGTCCACGAGCGCCCAGGGAGGGTTCGACCTGAAGACGTTCGAGGTCCGGGCGCGGCCGTCGGAGACGGTGACGGGCCTTCGTCCCGGGATGAGCGCCGTCCTCACGTGGCGCTAGGCGACGCGCCGGGCGTCTTCCGCGCGGCCCGGAGGGAGGCGTACCAGCTCGTCTCGAGCCGGTACGCCCTCGTCCTTCTCGTCCTCCTGCCGCTCGCGGGATTCGCCCTCGTGTCGGCGATCTTCTGGAACCGCCTCCCCTCCGACCTGCCGGTCGCCGTCGTCGACGCCGACCGCTCCCTCCTCTCGCGCCGGCTCGTCCGGATGATCGACGCGACGAAGTCGATGCGCGTGACAGGCCCGTTCGCGAGCCCCGCGGAGGCCTTCGACGAGGTCCTCGCCGCGCAGGCCTACGCCGTGGTCACGATCCCCGCCCACCTCGAGCGCGACGTGAAACGCGGCGCCGCGCCGAAGGTCGTCCTCTACTACGACGCCCTGCGGCTGATACCCGGCAGCATCGTGAAGAGGGACGTGCGAGCCGTCGTCGGCACCCTTTCGGCCGGCGTCGAGATCCAGGCCAGGAAGGCCCTCGGCGAGACGCCCGACGTCGCCGCCGCCCGCTTCGAGCCGGTCCGGTCGATGCGCGGCGCCCTCTTCAACCCCGGCCTGGACTACCTCGCGTTCCTCGTCCCGGCGCTCGGTCCCACGCTTCTCTCGATCTTCGTCCTCGTCGGCGCCGTTCACGCCCTCGGGGCCGAGCTGCGCGACGGCACGGCGGGCGAGTGGCTCGCGGCGGGCGGGAGCGCGACCCGCGCCGTGATGGGGGCTCTCCTCCCGCAGACGCTCCATTTCACGGCTCTCGGGCTCGTGGCAACGGCGTTGCAGTTCCGGCTCCTCGGCATCCCCATGCGCGGCAGCCCGCTCCTCATCGCTCTCGCGACGATTCTCCTGGTCCTCGCCTACCAGGCGGCGGGACTCCTCATCGTCGCCTTTTCGGCCAACCTCCGGCTCGCCTCGAGTGCGGCGGCCTTCTACGGCGGACCGGCCTTCGCCTTCACCGGCGTCACCTTCCCCACGTTCGGAATGCCTGTCGCCGCGAAGGCCTGGGGAGCGCTCCTCCCTCTGACGCACTACCTCGAGCTCCTCCTCGGACAGGCGATGCGCGGCGCGCCCCCGTCCGCGTCCTTCGCGCCGCTCGCCGCCCTCGCGGCGTTCGTCGTCCTCGTCCCGCCCCTCGCGCTCTGGCGGATGGGCCGGGTGATGCGCGACCCGTCGTACTGGGGGCGGACGTGAGCGCGGTCCTGCGGGCGTTCCGCGACGAGGTCCACGGTGCGCTCCGCGACCCGGGCGCGCTCCTCGTCCTCGTCGGCGCCATCTCTCTCTACGCCTTCTTCTACCCGACACCCTACCGCCGCGAGGTCCTGAAGGAGGTCCCGGTCGCCGTCGTCGACCTCGACAGGACGCCGCTCTCCCGCCAGCTCGCCAGGATGGCCGACGCGCACGAGCTCGTCCGGGTCACCTCCCGCCCCGCGAGCCTCGCCGAGGCCGAACGGCTCGTCCTGCGGGGCAACGCCGGCGGCATCCTCGCGATCCCCTCCGGATTCGAGCGCGACGTGAAGAGGGGCGCGCCCGCCACGGTCGGCGTCTTCGCCGACGCGACGTATTTCCTCGTCTACCGGCAGGCGCTCACGGGCCTCGCCGAGGCGACCGCAACGCTGTCGGCCGGCATCGAGGTGAAACGCCTCCAGGCTCAGGGAATGCCGGAGGCGAAGGCTCTCGCGTTTCGCGACCCTCTCCCGCTCGTCTCCCGCCCGCTCTTCAACCCGGCCGAGGGGTACGCCAGCTACGTCGTCCCGGGAGTCCTGATCCTGATCCTCCAGCAGACGCTCCTCATCGGCATCGGCCTGCGGGGCGCAGCCGACCTCGACGTGCTCGGCAAAGGGTCGCTTCTCGCCCGCGCCACCGCATCGGTCATCGGCAGGTCCCTGGCGTTCTGCCTTCTTTACGCGGTCCACGCCCTCTTCTACTTCGGCATCGTCGCGCGCATTTTCGGCTTCCCGGTCCGGGGCGGCGGCCTGGCCGCGGCGGCGCTCGTCGTACCGTTTCTCCTGTCGACGAGCTTCCTCGGGCTGGCGCTGTCGGTCCTCTTCCGGAGGCGCGAGGCGGCGATCCAGACGCTCCTCTTCACGTCGCTCCCCGCCATCTTTCTCGCAAGCTACGCCTGGCCGCCGGAGGCGCTTCCCGCCTGGCTTCGGGCCGCTTCTCAGGCGATTCCGTCGACGAGCGCGATCCCGGCGCTTCTCCGAGTGAACCAGATGGGCGCCTCCCTCGCACACGTGAGGCACGAGCTGGCGGTCCTCTGGGGGCTCGCAATCGTCTTCTTCGTCGCCGCCGTTCTCTCGCATGCCGCCCGGGCGCGGTCCTCTTCCCCAGCCTGACCCGCCCGATCCACGATCCGGTCCTCCGCGGAGTCCGGGCGAGGCCTCAGGTTCCGAGCCGCTTCCGAAGAACGGCGAGCGCCTCGTCCCTCGAAGTGAGACTCCCCTTGCCCTGGAAGAGCTTCCCAGAGCCGCCGCCCCGCCCCCCGAGCGCTTCGGCCACGGTTGCGCCGAGAGCTCGTACGTCCGCCGTGGACGTTCCACCCCCGGCCAGCAGAAAGGCCTCTGCTCCGTCCCTGGTTCCGGTCAGGAAGGCGACTCCCGACACGGGGAGCGTGGAGAAGCGCTTGCCGACGCGCTGCAGGAAGGCGAGGTCGCGTCCGTCGAAATGGGCATCCGCAACCGGGACTCCTGCCGACGAGAGGGACTCGGCCTTCGCGTCGGCGAGTTCCTCCTCCGCCGAGCGGAGCGCTTTCTGGGCTTCTGCGAGCTGGGCGAGCTTCAACTCCAACGCCTCTGCGAGCCCGACGTCCGGAGCGCCGAGAAGGATCCGGAATCGCCCGTTCCGCTCCTCGTGGTCGCCGAGCCGGCGACGGACGCGGCCGCCCGCTACGAAGAAGAGCCGCGTTCCCCCGCGGAGGCGTTCGGTGCCGAGAAGCTTCAATGCCTCGATCTCGCTCGTCGACCGGAGATGCGTCCCGCCGCACGTGTTGAGGTCGATCCCCTCGATCTCGACGAGTCGCACGTCTCCTTCGTGGCCCTCCGGGAGTCCGCGGGTCCGGACCGGCAGAGACGCCATCGCCTCCGGCTGGACCCTGCGGTGCGTCACCCGGCGGGCAGCCCGGATCTCCGACGCGACCTCCGCCTCGAGGCGAATCAGGTCCGCCGGCGCAATCGACGCGGCGGCCAGCTCGATGTCGCACGTCTCCGGCCCGAGATGAAACGCCGTCGTCTCCCAGCCGAGCCGATCCGCGGCAACTGCCGTCAGGAGATGCTGGGCCGTGTGCTGCTGCATGTGGTCGAAGCGCCGGTCCCAGTCCAGGTGGAGTTCGACCTGCCCGTCGGACACAGGCGACGCGAGATAGTGGCGAACGGCGCCGTCGACGGCCTGGACGTCGACGACCCGCACTCCGCCGAGGGCGCCACGATCGGCAGGCTGCCCACCCCCCTCGGGGAAGAGGATGGTGTCGTCAAGGACGGCCCAGGGTCGGCCGCCCTGTGCGCCGGTCTCGACGACGCGGACGGACAGCTCGGTGAGATACGGGTCCCGCTCGAAGGCTCGGAGAGCGCTCATGCTTCGAGGTTACCCGCTCCACCCCCAGCGACAATCGCCTGCCGGCGGTTCCGAGGCTCCTCCCGGATTCGGTCCACCGATCGTGAGCCTCCATTCCTGTCACAAAGCCTTCAATTTCATACATTTTTGTCGTATCTTTTCGAGGATGGGCCCGCCTCATTCGTCCAGCCTCAACGAGCTCCTCGAGATCGCTCGGGCCCTGTCGCGGACGCTCGACAGGACCTCCGCCGTCGCCCGGGTCGTCGAGCTCCTCGAGGACGAACTGGGCACGCTCGCGGCGACCGTGGCGCTCGCAGACCCGGACTCGCGAGAGCTTCGGATCGAAGCCGCTTCGGGGCTCGCACGCGACTCCGC
>CALBDV010000745.1 GCA_937927565.1 uncultured Holophagales bacterium | reverse complement strand
CCGCTCACGGCGTCGAGGACGCCGGGGCCGCGCCTGAACCAGTGCTCGACGCCCCAGAAGCAGCCGGCCGCGAAGTAGGCCGTCTCGACCTTCACCGGCCGGCTCTCGGGCGGGATGGGTGCTCCCTTCTCGAGGAACTTCAGCGAGGCGGAGTTCAGGCAGTGCCGCTCACCCGTCGGCTTCGGTCCGTCCTCGAAGACGTGCCCGAGGTGGGCTCCGCAGCGGGCGCAGTCGATCTCAACCCGCTCCATCCCGAGGCTCGCGTCGGTGGTTCTCGAGACGTGCGCAGGGTCGAACTCGCGGAAGAAGCTCGGCCAGCCGGTTCCGGAGTTGAACTTGTGCTCGCTCGAGAAGAGGGGGAGGCCGCAGACGACGCAGGTGTAGACGCCGTCCTTCTTGTTGTCGAGCAGGTTCCCGCAGAACGGAGCTTCCGTGCCGGCCTTCTGGGTGATCCGGTACGCCTCGGGGTCGAGCTTCGCCGCGAGGCGCGCGACTTCGTCCTTCGGCAGGGGAGTGATGTCGTAGCCGGATTTCGAGAGTACCGTGTTCATGGTTTTCGCCTTTCCGGAGGTCGTCTCCTTGCCCGGCGTGGAATCCGCGAGGGTCTGCGTGGGACGGCAGGCGGCCAGCCCCAGGACCGCTCCGAGGATGGCGCAGGCCGCGGGGACGAGGATGCCCCGGGGTCCGGGCGCCGGGTGAGCTTCGGGGGTCGTCGGGGAGAGATGCATCGTCGTCACGCTCCTGGGATGCTCTCGAGTACGGTCCGGTTTCACGAGCGGATGGCGGGGCCGCGCGGGAGCCGCCGGGGGCGGGGCGGATTCCGAGCCGAGCCGCCCCGTCCGGACCCGGCGAGGGGGACAATAAGCGGGTTCCGGCCCGTTTGCACCGGCAGCCGGGGAGGGTCCGCTCGTGAGCCGTTCCTACAAGGTCGGCATCCTGCATTCGCTCGTGGGGACGATGGCGGACAGCGAGAAGCCTCTCGTGGACGCGGCCCGCCTCGCCGTCGAGGAGATCAACGCGACCGGGGGGCTGCTCGGCACGGAGCTCGAGGCCGTCGTGGCCGACGGACGCTCCGAGCCCGCGACGTTCGGATGCGAGGCGAGGCGACTCCTCGCCACGGAGGGAATCACCACGGTCTTCGGCTGCTGGACTTCGACCTCCCGCAAGGCGGTGCGGCGCGAGGTCGAGGCCACCGGGGGACTCCTCTGGTATCCCGTCCAGTACGAAGGCCTCGAGGAGTCCGAGAACGTCTTCTACACGGGCGGCACGCTCAACCAGCAGGTGGAGCCTGCGCTGGACTGGGCTCTCGCCGAGCTCGGCCAGAGGTTCTTTCTCGTCGGTTCGGACTACGTCTACCCCCGAACCGCCAACCGGCTGGCGAAGGCGCTCCTCGTGAGCCACGGCGGCACCGTGGCGGGCGAGGCCCTCGTCCCGCTCGGGTCCGCGGACTTCTCCGTCGTCATCCAGAGCCTCCGGGAAGCGGGGCCGTCGATCGTCTTCAGCACCATCAACGGGGACAGCAACATCGCGTTCTACCGGCAGCTCGCGGCTGCGGGGCTCTCCTCGTCCCTGTATCCGGTGCTCGCGATGAGCGTCGCCGAGACCGAGCTCGTCTCGATCGGTGAATCGGCGCGCGGCCACCTCGCGTGCTGGGGCTACTTCCAGAGCATGAAGTCGGAAGCGAACAGGAAGTTCATCGCCGCCTACCGGGCGCGCTTCGGGGCGCACCGTTCGACCTCCGACCCGATCGCGGCGGCTCACACCCAGGTCCACCTCTGGGCCGAGGCGGTCCGGAAGGCCGGTAGCTTCGAGCCCGCTGACGTCGCCCGCTCGGCCCCCGGATGCCGCCTGGCGAGTCCGCTGGGAGACATCCACATCCGCCCCAATCACCACGTCACGAGGTCCGCCATGATCGGTCGCGTCGGGGGCGACGGCCAGATCCACGTCCTCTGGGCGAGCGCCAACCCCTTCGAGCCGCTCCCGTGGCTCGGCATCGAACGGGCCGGACTGATCAACGAGCCGGTCATCAAGGCGGCGCTCGCGGCCTGGCCGGAGGTCGAGGCCGACGCCCGCCTCGAGCGGCACCGCTCGGCCGAAGCCTTGCGAGCGAGCGAGGAGAGGTTTCGGACCATTTTCGAGGCCGCCCCCGTCGGCATTGCCGAGTGCGACGCCACAGGGCGGTACCTCCAGGTGAACGAACGGTTCTGCGAGATCGCCGGCCTTTCGGAGGCCGAGCTCCTCGCGACGACGGTCCAGGCGATCACCCACCCCGATGACCTCGCCGTCGAGCTCGACCTCGTCAAGCGGCTCGTCGCGGGCGACACCGAGCGCTGCTCGATGGAGAAGCGCTACCTCCGGAAGGACGGGATCGTCCGGCGGGCGCAGCTGACGTTCTCGGTGGTGCGGCGGCCCGAGGGGGACGCCCACACCTTCATCGCGATCATCGAGGATCTCGCGTCGCGCTAGGTCGTGGAAGACGAGGGAGCCGCGAACCGGCAGCGCCTCGAAGACGCTCTCGTGCCGTCTGCCGCCGTGGCGGGACGGCCGCACGCTCCCGGGGTTCGAAGGCCCGCCCTCAGGCGTCGATCGCCTTCATCGCCATCTCCGGGTACCTCGGACCCGCCGCGATTCCCTTCGGCGCCACGCGGTCGATGCGGGCGAGGTCGCCCGCGGTGAGCACGACGCCGGGGGCTCCGGCGTTCTCCTCGAGCCGCGCCCGGGTCTTCGTTCCAGGAATCGGAACGACGTCGGCTCCCTGCGCGTGGAGCCACGCGAGGGCGAGCTGTGCGGGGGTGCACCCCTTCTCCTTCGCGATCTCCTCGACCTTCGTCACGAGGTCGAGGTTCTTCGCGAAGTTCTCGCCCTGGAAGCGCGGGGCATTGCGCCGGTAGTCGCCCTCGGGGAGATCCTCGAAGCTGCGGAATCGGCCGGTGAGGAAGCCGCGCCCGAGAGGGCTGTACGCCACGAACCCCACCCCGAGCTCGCGGCAGGCCGGCAGGACGGCGTCCTCGGGGTCGCGCGTCCAGAGGGAGTACTCGGTCTGCAGCGCCGAGATCGGGTGGACGGCGTGCGCGCGGCGGAGCGTCGCGGGGGAGGCCTCCGAGAGGCCGAGGAACCGGACCTTCCCCTGTCGGACGAGCTCGGCCATCGCTCCCACGGTCTCCTCGATCGGGACCGTCCTGTCGACGCGGTGCTGGTAGTAGAGGTCGATCGCCTCGACGCCGAGACGCTTCAGGGATCCCTCGCAGCAGGCGCGGACGTAGTCCGGCCGGCCGTTGACGCCGAGGAAGGCGCCCTTCTCGTCGCGCATGTTCCCGAACTTGGTGGCCAGGACGACCTCGGCGCGCCGATCCCGGATCGCGCGGCCCACGAGCTCCTCGTTCTTCCAGGGGCCGTACATGTCGGCCGTGTCGAGGAACGTGATGCCGAGGTCGAGCGCGCGGTGGATCGTCGCGACCGACTCCGCGTCGTCGCGCCCGGCGTAGAACTCCGACATTCCCATGCAGCCGAGCCCCTGGGCGGAGACGACGAGGCCCTGGCGGCCGAGCGAGCGGGTTTCCATGGTTGGCCTCCTGCACGCCTATGATGGGTCAACGACCCGGACAGAGGGAAGCGGGAGGAAGAGCCATGTCGGAGCCGACGATCGCCGCGAAGAACCCGATCAAGGTCACTCTCGAAGCCGGAAAGACCTACGCCTGGTGCCGGTGCGGCCTTTCGAAAAGCCAGCCCTTCTGCAACGGGGCGCACGCAGGGACCGGGATGGCGCCGCTGGTGTGGAAGGCGGAGCAGTCCGGGGAGGCCTGGCTCTGCCAGTGCAAGCACGCGGGCAAGCCGCCCCTCTGCGACGGAACGCACAAGACGCTGCCGTAGGTTCGGTTCGCCTCGCCGCGGGGATCCGACCAGGCAGGCCGTGTCGTAGAGTGGCCGATCGGAGATATGGCATGAGCACGTTCCACGACCTCGAGGTGACGACCATCGACGGGAAGAAACAGAAGCTGTCGGCGTACGCCGGGAAGACGCTCCTCGTCGTGAACGTCGCGAGCAAGTGCGGCTTCACGCCGCAGTACGCGGGCCTCGAGGCGCTGTACCGCAAGTACAAGGACAGGGGGTTCACGGTCCTCGGTTTCCCGTGTGACCAGTTCGGACACCAGGAGCCGGGGGACGAGCAGGAGATCAAGAGCTTCTGCTCGCTGAAGTACGACGTCACCTTCCCGATGTTCGCGAAGGTGGAGGTCAACGGCGCGGGCGCACACCCCCTGTACCAGCACCTCAAGAAGGCCGCCCCGGGTCTCCTCGGAACGGAAGCGATCAAGTGGAACTTCACGAAGTTCCTCGTCGACCCGAGCGGGGAAGCCGTGACGCGCTATGCCCCGAACGACACTCCCGAGAGCCTCGAGAAGGACGTCGAGAAGCTGCTGAAGGGGTGAGCGCGCCGTGGAGACGCTGGGGCCGGTTCAGACGTGCCGGATCCCCGAGTCCTCCTCTTCGGCGCGCAGCTTCTTCTCGAGCCAGCCGCGCGCCAGGTCTCTCGCGCCGAGGCCGAAGGCGAGGGCGAGCGTGAGGGCGAGCGCTCCGCCACCGATGGAGAAGGCCGCGACGAGGATCGAGCGACCGACACCGAGGTGGTCGAGCGCCGCCGCCGCGAAGGACGCGACGACCAGGAAGTAGGCGGCGCGCGCGCCGGCCCGGGCCCAGGGGAGGCCGGCGTTCACCGCACCGAGGAGGACGCTGCGCCTCACGAGCGCGCCGATGCCGAGGCCGACGAGGGCGAGGAGTACGGCGCCGAGGAGGCGCGGGAGGAAGCCGACCGCCTCGGAGAGAACGTTGCGGAGTGCGCCCGGCTCGAGAGCGTTGACGCCGACGGCGAGCGCCACGACGACCGCCGTCCAGAAGGAGACCGTCCCTGCGACGAGCTCGGGGTCTGCCCGGAACCCTGCGGCGCGAAGGAGCTGCCTCGACCCGGAAAGCTCTTCGCCGTGGACCCTCCGGCGGAGCCGGATTGCGAGCCTCAGGATCGTCCTCAGGAGGAGCCCCGTCAGGACGCCGACGAGCAGGGCAGCGAGGAGGACGAGCACTGCCGGGACGACCGAGAGGAAGGCGTCGAGGAGGCGCTCGAAGGCGAGGGCGATCTGCTGGCCGAGGTTTCTTCCCATCGTCGTCTCCATCAGGGGGCCGTGCCCCACAGGGTCTCGAACATGCCCTTCCCGCGCTCGTAGGCGAGGGCGAGCTCCTCCAGGCGGGCTTCGGCCTCTTCCGCCGATCCCGCTTCCGTCTCGGCGACGAAGGTCGCGACCTTCCCGAGGTAG
Source organism: uncultured Holophagales bacterium (assembly GCA_937927565.1). GTDB lineage: Bacteria > Acidobacteriota > Thermoanaerobaculia > UBA5066 > UBA5066 > UBA5066. The sequence goes on along the minus strand of CALBDV010000745.1, from coordinate 1,888 downwards.
AGCGGTACGAGCGAACGGATGAGAGTGGAGGCCGGGAGCGCCTTCCGGTGAAAACCGGCCGCGGACTCGGCGATGATCCTCACCCACGCCTCGTCTCCCAGGGCGACCGCCGGCGCGTGGGCCGCGTCGCGAATCGCCGTGAGCGAAGCGGGAGAGAGAAACGACTCCCAGATCGGCGGCAGGTCGTGCGCCGCCTGCCGGTACTGCGCCAGGAGCCGGTCGAGCTTCACCGGCACCGGCTCGAGCCCCACCGCGTAGGGGAATCCGAAGACGGGCACCGGTTCCGAGCCCGAGATGCCCCGCCAGGCCTTCTCGTGGCGTTCCATGAGCGAGAAGAGCGTCGAGACGACCTGGACCATCATCGGCGAGAGGTCGGAACCGGGGTCCTTCGGGTCGTGGATCTTCGCGCCGAGGAACGACTGCGCCACCCTGCGCCCTTCCGCGAGGGCCGTCGTCGTCATGAAGATGTCGATCCCGAACTGCGCGACGGAGCCCTCCCAGTCCTCGAACTCGAGGAAGCGGGCCGCCAGGTCGCCCGAGAAGCCGAAGTCGCCGCCGATCGGCTGCCGGATCCGCTTCCCGTAGAGGGTGCGCGTCAGCGGGCAGACGATGGTGTTCGTGATCGTGCCGTCGTAGCGATGCCGGGCGTAGAGCGGGGCGACGAACTCGTACCCGTGCCTCACGACGGGCTCGAGAAGGAGCTCGACCCACTCCGGCGTGATGCTTCTGAGGTCGCTGTCGAGAACGCAGCACGCCTTGGCCCGGAGCTCGGCGGCGATGCGGAAGATCGTACGAAACGCGCTCCCTTTCCCAGGAATCCCCTGGTACGGCGTGACGATCTTCGCCGTCGAGCCCGACGGGACCGCGTCGACGAGGATCTCTGCGAGGTTTCCCACCTCGGTCCGCTCGACGATCTCCCGTGTCCGGTCGGTCGAACCGCCGTCGGAGTTGACGAGGACCGCCTTCGCGTCGGGGAAGTGACGGGCCAGACCCGCCACGACGGCTCGGACGACGTGCCCGATCGTCCGTTCGTTGTTGAACGACGGGATCCCTACGAGGACGTCGACCGCTCCGATCCGCCCGATGTCGTCGGCCACGTCGCGGGAAAGGGGGGGGAGACGGCCGGTCACCGGGACTCCTCCCGAAGCAGGGCGCTCACGGCGGCGGCCCAGCCGCGGCCGGCCGGAAAGGGAGCGGACCGTCCGGCCGGGACGGCCGCGGCGAGAGCGGGATCGACGGTTCCCGACGGACCAGGGACGAGGACGGCCACGTCGCACGCGGCGAGGAAGCCGGCGTCATTGGGCGCGTCGCCGAAGCCTGCGAGGGGACGCTTCACGAGACCCGTCCGGAGGAGGAGTCCGAGCGCGTCCTCCTTGCCGTGGTCCCCTGAAAGGTGCCAGAAGAGGCCTCCACGCGTCAGCCGGAGGCCCGGAAGCCGGGCGGCCGCGCGGACGAGCTCGCCGCCGGTGCCCTCCGGCGAGAGGAACGGAAGGCCGAAGCGACGGGCGAGCATGGCGGAGATCCGGGTCTCGGGGAGGCCGGTGATTCGCCGGAGCTCGGTCGTCGAAAGCGCGGAGACCGGCCTCAGGGGCAGCCCCGTGAGGGTCGACAGCTCTTCCAGGTGCGCGTGGAGCGTCTGGATGCCCAGGACCCTCTCCGATACGACGACGCCCGCCGGCCCGACGATGCCGGCCCCGTTCTCGAACCCACCGATCGATCCGAGGTCGAGCTCGGCGAGGAGCTCCCGAAGCTCGACCTCGGTCTTGCTCGTGAGGGGGACGACGGGAACCCCGCGCCGTCTCGACTCGTCGATCGCCGCGCGCGCCTCCGGCCCCAGGATGCCCCCGTGATCGAGGAGGGTCCCGTCGAGGTCGGTGAGAACGGCGGC
>CALBDV010000744.1 GCA_937927565.1 uncultured Holophagales bacterium | reverse complement strand
CGTCGCTGGTCCCGATCGGCGAGCGTTTCTGCTCGAGATCGGAGCCGGGGGTTGTTCTGAAGCCGGTCACAGCACTCGTGGAACAGGCCGCAAGGTTCGCCCCGTAGTAGACGGGGTCGTTCGTGCCGTTGTCGATTGTCGTGGCGTAAGCGGCGAGCGACGCGGACTGGTCGGTGGTGGAGATGGAAAGGCGAATCAGCGCAGCCACCGGACCGTCCCCGAGACCACGAGTGTGAAAGAGATCGTCGATCTGAAGGCCTCTGCCGCTCGGAACGGACACCTCGAACGCATCCGCGACGACGCCGGCAGGATCGACGATCTCTACATGCACCGTGGACGGCGGCGCGTATTGATATCCCAGGTGCACGATGGACAGGTTCGTCCGGAAGCCGGCGCCCCCCGTCGGTCCCAGGATCTCGATGGTGTCGCCATCGCGGGCGGTCTGCAGCCATCCGAGAGCGGGGAGCGCCATCCCATGGGTCGACCCGTCCGACGCGAGGTCGTAGATCCGCGAGGTGGCGCGGATGCCGAGCCTTCCGGTCCCAGCGCCGCTCAACGCGAGCCGAGCGACGCCGGATCTTCCGAACAACGTCCAGAGGACGTCCGGTATCACCCGGGACTCCCGGCCAGACAGGGTCAGATCCACATTTTGTTCGTTTTCGTCCCGGTACCAGTCCTTCACCGACAGTCGAATGCTCGCAGAGCTCTCGTCGGCGTTGAAGAGGAAGAGATCGGTACGGTACTGCGCGCCCTTCGCGCCTGCGGCGTGCACGACGGCGGGGATGATCGAGTGTGCCCAGATCGCGTCCGGTACTGAGTCGGGGCCGAACCACGCGGGATCGTTCGTTCGGTCGTCGATCGCGATACTTCCAGCGAGAACCCAGCCGGACTTCGGCGTGACCGTCTGGGATCCAACCGTCGAGGCCGGTGCTCCCGACAAAGTGGCCATATCGTTGAGCTGCGTCTGGCCGTTGGCGGGCAGTGAGACCGGAAGCGGGATCTCAGCCTTCCCTTCCGCCGTCGAGAGCAGCGCCTCCAGCTGCGTTCCACGCCCAGTCGCATCGGTCACGACCAGGTTCGTCCGAAACCCCTCGCCGAGGAGTCCGGCCGAGAACGTGAGCGGAAAGGCCGGGCCGGCAGCGGTGAGCATGTCGACGGACCCGACTCCCATGCCGAACGTTCCTGTCGGGGATGTGGTGTAGGTCCGACTCGTGGCCTCGATGGAACGACCCGCTTCGGGGACGAGAAGGAGCGCACCGGATCCCTGCTCCAGGTGGAAGAGTGTGGCGAGGACGTCGGGGAGGACCTGGATGGAGGCTCCGGCCAGCACGATGGCCGCGTCGGCTGCGGCGCCGGTCGTTTCGGGGTTCGGCAGGAGCCGAACGCTGAGCCGGACCGGCTCCCTTTCCGGGTTTCTGAGGACCAGATCGGTCCGCCAGGTGGCGCCAAACCGACCTGGCGCGCGGGCGGAGGCCGGGATCACGAGCTGCTGCCGAAGCGAGGCGCGGATGACTCCGCCGCTCTGGTAGACGTCTTTTCCGCCGCCGCCCCCGCTCGCGGCTGAAGGTCCGCTCGTCGGTGGGAGGGTCGCCCCGGCGTCGAAGAGGAAAGGAGCGCCCTCGTCCACGGCGTCCACGTCGAGGTGGACGAATCCCAGGCCTCCCAGCTCGGGTCGAACGAGGAGCTCGTCGTACGACGAGGGCGGTGGCTCGCCGACGTGCCAGACGGCGAGCCCATTCCAGTAGCGGTACCCCTGGAAGCGCCTCGTTCGGATCAGCAGCCGGGAGCCGGACGCCGCGGCGTGCACCGTCCAGATAAAAGGGCGCGAGGCATCCCGCCAGACATCTCTCACCGCTCCGTCGCCCGAGTGCGACATGAGCACGGTGTCCGCCGAGCCCATCCTCGCGATCCAGGCCCCGGTGAAGTCGGGTGTCGGAACGGCGAAGACCTCCAGCTGGGGCCACGAGTTCCCGGTGGACACCAGCTCCCGGAGGACGCCGTCCTTCCAGAGCGCGACGGACTGCATCGAAGGGAGGGGATCCAGCGGTGTGACGATGCCCCCCCAGTACCAGTTCACGGTGAGGTAAGCCGCGCCGTCCGGAGTGATCCACCCTTCGATCGCCGGCCACGTGTAGTTCCCTCCGAGGGGCACCTCGAAGAGGGGCTGGACGGTTCCCGCGAGATCGAGGATGGCGACTTTCCAGGAGGAGTTCGTGTACGGGTCGTCGGGCCAGGGTCCGAAGAAACGAGCTCCGACGAGGAATCTGGTCCCGCCGAGATCGGCCCCGAGGAGCTCAAACCAGCCGGAGGCGATGCTCAGCATTCGAGCCGACCCGTCGGCCGCGATCACCCAGAAGCCGGACTGGCTGGGGTTGGAAGTCGCCAGGGCGAGAACGAAGGGGTTGCCGGCGTTTCCGAGACGAAGGGCGGACGACGTCGCGCCGAAGATCGGGCCGCCGATATCCCAGTCCGATGATGAGAAGGCATCGTTGTGGTTGACGAGATAGGCCCCGCCCGGCAGAGAGACGGAGGCCCAGGTCACGCCACCGTCGGGGCTGTAGAGGAATCCGGAGCCTGAAGCGACGAGGATCCGAAAGGTGCCGTCTTCATCCTCCAGCGCAGCGACGATGCCAAGACGCGCTGGCGTGCCGCCGGGGGTGATGTCGCGCGGCGACTCCAGGCCCTGGGAGTCGTGCACGACGAGGCGCCAGAGGTATCCGTAGTCGAACTCCGAAGGCCTCACGATGCCGGCTTGTTCCCGCAAAACGACGTGCCGTGCCGCGCGCTTCTGGATCGCCGGGACGGACTGGACCGGCGCGATGGGAGCGTACGAGATGATTCTCGCCCACGCAGGAACCTCGCTAAGAGCGGATCCAACGAGCACGAGAAGGATGTTCTTCAGCCAGGCTCGGTGCGTCATCGACTTCTCCAAGGCCTTACGCGGGCGGCATGACTCGCGAAAGACCGAGCGGGTATCGGCCCAGCATAGGGCCCTCGCCTGTTGGCTGCCAGCCCACGCGCTGCGTGGCCCGGCATCGACCGGAAGCGGAACCGTGACGAAGTGCAGGGAGGCGTGAAGTCAGCCGCGGCGCTTCTGGGACCTCACCCCACCTTCCCTCGCCACTGGATCCGCTCCGCCCTCCCGAGCAGGCAGGTCAGGATGTGCGCCGGGATCCGGAGGTACTTCGTTCGGTGGTCCGGGAACGTGGAGACGCCGAAGTCCTCGTTCCGCTTCGTCACGAAGTAGGCCCGCTCCACCTTCTCCTCTCGGCAGAAGGCGACCAGGCCGGATGTGGCATGAAGTGTGGCCGTGTCTCGGTACTTCACTTCGAACGGGATCGTGTACGACGGGCTCTGGACCACGATGTCGACTTCGAGGAGCTTCTCGTCGCCGCGCTCCTCGCCCGCCTTTGGCCGGCCGCGCTTGCCACCCGATGCGGCCGGGGCTAGCCAGTAGGAGACGCGCGGGGTGTCCTGGTAGTAGAAGGCGAAGACGTGACGCAGCACCGTCGTCTCGGCGACGAGGCCCATCTCGGCGGGATCGTCGAGAATCTGATCACCCTTCAGGAGTACGGCGTTCCGGAGAGCGGCATCGGCGATGTAGATCTTGTCCTTCGCCTTCAGGATCTTCTTCCCGGAGATCGCGATGGGAGGAAGTCGGTAGATGAGATGGGCCTGCTCGAGGACCTCCAGGTGATTCTCGACCGTGGGGGCCGCGACGCCGAGCGCAGTGGCCACCGTCTTGACAGCGAAGATGCCCCCTGTGTGGAGGCAGAGGTAGATGAAGAGCTGTTCGAATTCACGGACCGAGCGCACGGCGTAGAGGGCGACGAGGTCCTTGCGAAGGACGCGCTCGACGACGTCCTCTCGGAGGATCTGCTGGGCGATCTCGACGCTCGCCTGCTGCGCGGTTTCCGGGAAGCCGCCGACGAGCAGGTACCGGCGAAATTCGGGGAGGAGGGGACGCGCTGCCTGGGAGATGCCACCGAAGACGCTGGGCGCGGACGTGAAGAGGTCCTGGAGCTTCAGCTCGTCGAGCAGTTTCGGGATCCCTACTTCACGGATCCGGAGGTACTCGTAGAAGGACAGCGTCGGGATCGGGACGGTGATCCAGCGGCCGACGCCGCTCTCGGCCTGCTTGCGCTTCGTCGCGACCGCCGCGGAGCCGGTCGCGAGAATCCGGTACTCGGGGTGGTGGTCGACGAGGGTTTTCACGTGGAGCTCCCAGTCCTCCGCGTACTGAACCTCGTCGAGCAGTAGGACCGCGGGCTTTCCCTCGGCGAAGATGTCTTCACGGTAGATCCGAAGCAGGTCGGTGAGGCTGGCGAGCTTGAGGAGGGGGTGGTCCAGGCTGATGTAGACCACGCTGACAGGTTCAGCTCCCCCCGCGAGCAGCAACTCGGCGACCTGCTTCAGGACGGTCGTCTTTCCCACCCGTCGAGGACCGCTGAGGAGGATCGCGCGCTTGAACTTCGGGTCCTCCAGGAGCCGGACGCACTGGTCGAACGCGAGCCGGCGAAACGTGGGGACGCTCATGGGCAGCCCCGCCCACCACGGGTTGAAGCCGCGGAGGACGTTGAGGATCTGGGAGCGGTCGAGTTCGAAAGCCATCGGAGTCAGCTTAGGAGATTAGGCGCGAAGAGTCTATAGCGTACATAGCATTAAATGACCTTTATGTCTCGTTCTGATCCATGAATGTGCCTCTGGAGGCTGCAAAAGAAAGACTCCTCCTGCCGGTGCCGGACTATCCCAGCGCGACGACCTGCGGCGTTCTGCCCTTCGGGCCCGGCCGGAGGAACCCGCCGCTCGAAGCCCGCCGCTGGTCCCGATCGGCCAGCGTCTCCGCCCGGGACCGCAGCCGCGGGTGGCTGTGAAGCCACTCGA
>CALBDV010000743.1 GCA_937927565.1 uncultured Holophagales bacterium | reverse complement strand
CGACGCTCCTCGTCTCGACGGAGAACAACGGCTCGACCTTCATCGCCGACCTCAATAACCCCTTCCCGAACGGTCTCACGCCGCCGACCGGCTCGTCGCTCGGCCTTGCGACCTTCAACGGGCGTGACCTCGTCTCGACGACGGCCTCGCTGATCCAGATGGACCGCAAGAGCCCCACCTACACGCGCTGGTCGGCCGGGGTGCTGCAGGATCTCGGCAAGAACTGGCGGCTCGACGTCGCCTACGTCGGCAGCGTCGGAGAAGACCTCGCGGTGCGCCGCGACATCAACTACATCCCGCGGGAGTACCTCTCAACGAACCCGGGCCGTGACACCGCGGTGGAGGCCTACCTCAGCGCCAACGTCCCGAACCCCTACAAGGGCCTCCTGCCCGGGACGAGCTACAACGGCTCGACGATCCAGCGGCGCCAGCTCCTCAAGCCCTACTCGGAGTTCGGCCGCGTCGCGGTCGAGGAGTACACCGGGTCGGATTCGTACAACGCGCTCCAGACCTCGGTCCAGAAGCAGTTCAGGGATGGTTCGTCGATCCTCGTCACCTACACCTGGTCGAAGCTGATGGACGAGCTGGTCTACCTGGATCCGACCGACAGCGCTCCCCAGAAGCGGCTCTCGCCCGACGATCGGCCGCACCGCGCGACGGTCGCCGGGATTCTCAAGCTCCCGTTCGGCAAGGGACGGACGTGGGGCTCGAACTGGAGCGGGATCGTCGACGCGATCTTCGGTGGCTGGCAGCTGACGGCGGCCTACCAGTACCAGGTGGGCCAGCCGATCGTCTGGAGCAACAACCTCTACTTCGACCCGAGCTGCAAGCCGGAAGACGTGAAGACCGACTTCTCCAACAAGAACGGCCAGATCGGCGGCTTCGACCGGCCCGCCTTCGACACCTCCTGCTTCTACTTCCCCGACGCCCAGGGGGTCATCACCGATCCGCGCCTCGCCGTGAGCGACGCCAACATCCGGACGTTCCCGACGGTCATCGACAACGCCCGGTACCCGGACCTCCACCTCCTCGACTTCGGCATCTCGAAGACCTTCACTCTCTACCAGGACGTCACCCTCCAGGTTCGGGCCGAGGCAATCAATGCCCTGAACTACACGGTCTGGTGGAACCCGGACATCAACCCGCGGAGCGCGACCTTCGGCTACTTCCGGGAGCAGCGGAACAACCCGCGCGACTGGCAGCTCGGAGCCCGGCTCAGCTTCTGATGCGTCTCTCCTCCCTCCTCCGGTCCGCGGCGACGCTCTTCGTCGCCGCGGGCCCCCTTTTTGCCGCGGGGGAGACACGGATCGCGGTGACGAACAGCCTCGACCGCCCCCGCACGGGCGAAACCGTCGCGGTCCCCTCGGGGACCGCGCCCGGCCTTGCGGCGGCCGAGCTCGCGAAGGTGGCGGTCGTCGACGAGGCGACCGGGAAGCCGCTCCTCTCCCAGGCCGTCGACTCGGACGGCGACGGGACGCACGACCTCCTCGTGTTCCAGGCCGATTTCGCGGCCGGCGAGACGAGGAAGTACCTGCTGAAGCCGGGCGAGCGCTCGCCGTACCGGAAGGAGGACTTCCGGGTCTACGGCCGTTTCGCACGCGAACGCTACGACGACTTCCTCTGGGAGAACGACAAGGTGGCCCACCGGACATATGGGCCGGCGCTCGAGACCTGGGAGGCGGAGCCTCTGACCTCGAGCACGATCGACGTCTGGTGCAAGAGGACGCCGCGCCTCGTGGTCAACGACTGGCTCATGGTCGACGACTACCACCGCGACACCGGCGAAGGGGCCGACTTCTACTCCGCCGGGAAGAGCCGCGGCGCTGGAGGGAGCGGGGTCTGGAAGGACGGCCGCCTCTTCGTCGCGAAGAACTTCCGTCAGTCGCGTGTCCTTTCGGCCGGGCCGCTCCGTCTCGTCTTCGAGCTGACGTACGAGGCCTGGGACGCAGGCGGCGCGAAGGTCTCGGAGGTCAAGCGGGTCACCCTGGACGCCGGGTCCCGATTCAACCGATTCGAGAGCTTCTATTCCGTCGAGGGCGGCGCTCCCGTTGCCCACGCCGCCGGGCTGAAGAAGGCGGCCGGAGCCGCCCTCCGGGTGGAGAAGGCTGCCGGGACGATCCGGTCGTGGGAGCCCGTGAAGGGGGGCAACGGGAACCTCGGCCTCGCCCTCGTCGTCGACCCGTCCTCCCTCGCCGACGTCGTCGAGGCGGACGGGAACACGCTCGCAGCCCTCAAACCGTCCACGGGGCGTCCGTCGGTCCACTGGGCCGGGTCCGCGTGGGACCGGGCCGGCGAGGTGAAGAGCGTCGAGGAGTGGGATCGCGAGATCGCCGCTTTCGCCGAGAGGTTACGCTCGCCCCTGAAGGTCGAAGTCTCGAACCCGTGAGATTACCCGGGGGGCGCTGACCGCGGCCCCCCGGACCACCCGGCTCCTCGCCATCTGTTTCGCTCCGGATTTACGCGCTGCCGTGAGGAAAGACATGGAAAACCGCTACCTCGTCGATTCCGTCCGCGCCGAGAGGATGACCTCCGCCGAGCTCCGCGCCGCCTTCCTCGTCGAAGACCTCTTCACGCCGGGCGAGGTGAAGCTCCTCCACTGGGAGGCGGAGCGGACGATCGTCGGGTCCGCCGTACCACTCGGGGCACCGCTCGAACTCGAGGCGCCGGCCGAGTTGAAGGCACCGTCGTACTGTGCGCGTCGCGAGCTCGGCGTCGTGAACGTCGGCGGGCCCGGGACGGTGACGGTGGACGGGGCGACGTACCCGCTCGCGCGCCGCGACGCGCTCTACGTCGGCCGCGGGACGCGGCAGGTCGCCTTCGCGAGCGACGATTCGGGCCAGCCGGCGCTCTTCTACCTCGTGAGCCATCCCTGCCACGCGGACCATCCGACGAAGCGGGTGACCGAGGCTGAGTCGCAGACCTTCCAGCTCGGCGAGCCGGCGCGGGCGAACGTGAGGACGCTCCGCCGCTACATCCACCCCGCAGCGCTCCCGACGGGCCAGCTCGTCATGGGTGTGACGGACCTCGAGACGGGGAGCGTCTGGAACACGATGCCCCCGCACCGGCACGGGCGGCGGACGGAGGTCT
>CALBDV010000742.1 GCA_937927565.1 uncultured Holophagales bacterium | reverse complement strand
CCCCTCTCGGCCGAGCCGGTGTCGGTGCCCGGAGGTGCGGAGAGCATCCGGCGGGTGCTCGGGCTGGGCGGTCGCCGCCCGCCGCAGGACTTCTTCCTCGACGTTCACCGGGCGCTCCTCGCCGGCTCGAACCCTCACGAGGCGTGGGACAAGACCGAGCGCCGTCGCGCGGTGGTCCTCTTCGCAGAAGACCTCGCAGCGTGGCGGGCCGAGCAGGGCTGTCCGGCGCAGCTCTCGGCGCGGGGTGAGTCGTGGAAGAAGACCCGGGACGCGCTGAAATGGCTGGGCTTCCGGGTCCGCGGAGACGGACCCGGATTCGACGTGGAGCCTCGACTCGGCGCCGAGGAGGAGCGGCGGCAGGCGTTCCTCGACGTCCTGCTGGGACGACCCGTGGACGAGCTGGTGCGGCGGCTCTCGGCCGGCGAGGAGGTGACGATCCCGTGCGGGGACGGTGAAGCGGATCTGCCGTTCGGGCTCGCGGCCTGGCGGGAGATCCTGGGATCCGACGAGAAGGAGCTGAACGCCGGGAACGCCTTTCTCCATTTCGTGAAGACCGTTCCGGCGTCGCGCATGATGGTCGCCCTCCTGTCCGTCGATGCCCGAACACGCGCGGAGCTCCGGACGCTCGTCGGACCCCCCGGCGGTGCCGGCGGATGGAAGCTCCTCTACGACGATGCGCTCGACGGCTTCGCGCGTTTCCCGGAGGCTCTCGTCGTCCGGGACGGCCGGATCCTCCTGCCGGGCGGACGGGAGGCGGATGCCGCGTGGGAGGACGTCGTCGGCGTCCCGCCGTCGGACCGGGAGAGCTTCGTGGTGAAGCTCTTCGACGTGGACTCCGGAAAGCCGGCCTACGTCGTCGACGCGCTCCGTCCTCTCGCCGAGGCCGACGCCCGGGCGTTCGTCCTCGGGCGGACCGGCGGTGGCAAGGCGTCTGTCGAGCGGTTCGGCAGGCTCTACGGCGCGATCGAACGTGGTGGAGGGTGGGACGCCCGGGCGCGTCGCGAGGTTTACGACTTCGCGCACCTCCTGAGGTTCCTGAAGCTCTCGGACGACGGCGAGGTCGTCGTTCCCGGTGGAGCCGCACTGTGGCTCGAGGCGATCGGGAGCTCCCGGTTCCCGAAAGACGAGTCCGACCTTTCCCGCATCCTCGCCGACGTCGCGGCAGGAAAGGACGGATCGGGGGAGTTGCTCTCGCGGCTCCTCCGGAGGGAAGCCCCGGGCACAATCCGGGCCTTGCCCGTGCGGAAGAGGTTCCTGATCGTCTCCAGCCTGGTCGAGGCGCGGCCTGTCCTCGCCGACCCGGGGACCGTCCTCCTCCTCTTCCGGGGCCTCGAGCGATTGCTCGGGTCGTACGCGCCGCTCGAGGAGCTCCCGCTCGACGATCCGGTCGTCGTTCGGCGCTACCTGTTCACGCTGAACCGGCTCGACACCTCCGGGTCCGGCCGAGCGGCGGAGCTGCGCGCAGGCCTGTTCCAGGCGTCGATCGACCTCCTCGCGGCGTTCTGTCGAAGCCGATCGCTTCCCGATGCGAGGGCTCGCACTCTCGTGCAGTCCCTCCTCGACGTCCCGCTCTTCGCCCAGCCGAACGTCGACCCTGCGGAGGGAATCGGCGCCTTCGAAGGCTGGCTCCGCGGAGAGCTCATCGCGGCCCTGCGCGAGGAGGAGGCGGCGTTTCTCGCGAAGGCACGTGCGGATGGCGCGCGGAGGGATCCGGACGGAGAGCTGCCGGAGCCGGCGCGCACGCCGGACGACCTCGTCGCCACGGCCCTCGCGGGCTGGCGGCCACCCGTGACGTTCGCCTGGAAAGGCGGGCGCTACCGCTACGACCCGACGTCCGACGGTGCCGCTCGCCGGCGCGCCTTCGCGGCGACCCAGCAGCACGTGCCGCTCGCGGACCTCGCCGAGGCCTCCGCGGAGCGCGAGAAAGCCATCCGGTCCGCCCGCGAAGGCGACGCCGAGGGGATGCGCGTGTCCGTGGACGAGTACCTCGAGCGGCTCGCTCTGGCGCGGCCTCCCGGCCGGGACGAGGACGAGCGGATCCGGTGGGTCGTTTCGAGTGCTCGTCTCGCGTTCGGAGAGCTCCGGCCCGCTACGAAGGACGACGCCCTCGTGATCCTGGAGGCGCGGCTCGGCCATTTCGACGCGCTCCGGGCCGAGCGGACGCTCGAGGCCCTGGCGGTCCACGTCTATTCCTCGAGTGTCCGCGACCCGGCTGGTCTTCCGTACAGCGACGAGCACTTCGTTCGGCGCCACTCGCTTGCGTGGGGCAGCCCGATCGGCGAGGACATCGTCTCGCCCTTCGGCCCGACACGGATCGAGAAGCTGGGAGAGGAAAAGGGCTCGCGCATCGGTGGTTCCTTCTCGGGCCTGGCGGACACACTGGGACTCCTTCACGCCGAGGAGCTCGTCTACGACGCGAGGGCCATGGGGACGAACGAGCAGATCCGTGCGGGGCTCATCGCGCCCGTCCTCCACGTGACGCCCGCCCGGCTCGACGACGATGCCCTGCGCTTCGTCGCCCTCGCCTGCCGGGCGTCCGAGCAGTTCGCCGAAGCGCTGGCGAAGCGTTCCGAGGCCGGTCGGCTCGAAACCTGGAGCGTGCTGGCAAGGGACCTCGTCCCGCCCTCGCGCCTGAGCTCTCTGGCCGGCCGGGCGTCCGGGGACGTAGCGGGCGACCTGACCCCTTCCGATCTCTTCCGGATCGGCCGCCGCCTCGCTTTCGGTGCCGTCGCCGGCGAGGTGCGCGTCCCGGCGGCACTCGAAGCGCGCGAGACGTGGAGCCGCCTCGTCTCCCGCCTCGGCGAGGCCGAGGCCTCCGCGCGGGTCGCCGAGCTCGGCCCGCGGCCCCTCGCGTGGGCGGGGCGGAACCGGCTGGCCGACATGGACCTGCCTTCGTACGAGAGGCTTTCGGAGTACCGGCTGCCGCACTTCTTCGCCGAGCACCTCTACGATCTCAAGATCGCCGCGGCCCGGGCCGTCGTCGACGCGGGAGACCCCGCGGCTCTCCTCCCGCTCACCCTCGAGCCGGCGCTCGACGAGTTCCTTCAGGGCGTGCGAATGGGCCATGCCTTCGACTGGCGGCCGCTCGCGGAGACGGGCGAGGCCCTGTCGAAGGCGAGCCGCGAAGAGGTCTTCGAGCGGGCTCTCTCGGCCGGCCGGATCACGCGCGCAGAAGAGGATGGGACGCGATGACGGCGAATCGGGCGACGTTCGCAGCGGTTCTCGCGGCACTTTCGTGCCTCGCCGGGACGACGGGCCGGGCCGAGGAGGCGCCGGAGGTGAGGATCGTATCCCCGGGACCTAACGACATCCTGGTCGGCGAAACGAAGATCACGGTGGCCGTGACCGGCTTCGTTCCCGGGGACGTCGTCGAGCTGTTCGTCGACGGCCGCCCGGCGGGCAAGGCCTCCGCCGAGCCCTGGATCTTCACCTGGATGGCGGACGACGCGCCGAGGCCGCACAACCTCGCGGCCGTCCTCCGTCGCGAGGGGCGGGAAGCGGCCGTTTCCCGCGTGAGGACGCGTGGCCTCGGCTTCTCCGCGGTTGCGAACGCCCGGGTCGTCTCGATCTCTCCGATCGTGACGGACGAGGACGGGCGATACGTGGTCGGTCTCGCCAGGGAGGACTTCACCCTTCTCGTCGACGGCAGAAGCCAGGAGATCGAGACGTTCGACTCGACGAATTCGGCGCTCTCGGTCGTCCTCGTCGTCGACGTCTCGTCCTCGATGATCCCGAAACTGCAGGAGACGCGCGAGGCGGCGCTCCAGTTCCTCTCGGCGCTGAAGCCGACCGACCGGGCGGCGGTCCTGACGTTCGCCTCGAACGTCGTCGGCTTCACACCCCCCTCGACCGACCGCACGGTCGCCCGCAGGGCGATCGAGGAGGCCCGGGGCAGCGGCGGGACCGCGCTCTACGACGCGACCGCGATGGCTCTTCGGAAGCTGCGCGACGCGTCGGGACGGCGGGCGGTCGTTCTGTTCACCGACGGCGAGGACAATCAGAGCCGGATGGCGGTCGACCAGGTCATCGACCTCGCCCGCGGCTCGGAGGCGAGCGTCTTCGCCGTGGGGCAGGGAGTCGACGAGGCGAAGGCCCTCGTGCGCACGCTGAATCGGCTGGCCGAAGAGACGGGCGGCCGCACCTGGTTCATCTCGTCGATCCGGAAGCTCCCCGGTGTCTTCCGGGACGTCGTGGCCGAGCTCGAGAACCAGTACTATCTCACCTTCACCCCTGTAGACCAGCGTCCGCGGACGTGGCACCAGATCGTCGTGAAGATGAGAAAGCCCGGCTTGACCGTTCGCGCGAAGAAGGCGTTCCGGATCGACTGACCTGGCGCGGTCCCGGCGACCCCTGCCCGTCCCCTTCAGCTGAACCGCACGCTCACGATCTTCGACCCGCCCGGCTCTTCCTGCGTCACGCCGTAGAGCGCCTGGGCGTTTGAGCCGCCCCGTCCAGCGCGAACGAGCGGCGAAGGAGACGTCCTTAGACGCTCGGCCCGAGCGACCCGTAGAAACGGCATGCGACGCGCGTTGTCGAGTAGCTTGCACTGGGGCGCCCGTGAGCCGGAGCGCTGGAGCTTGCCAGAACGCTCGCGCGTCAGCGACTCCCCTCGAGACGATTCCACTTGACACACTTCCGGGGGGGGGGGGGTAAGGTGCGATGTTCTCCCGGCAACGGCTCGACGATCCGACAGATGGCCCTCTTCGTTCCCCGGACCATGCCAGGTGCGGAACGGCCGAGTACAAGACCGGGAGCGAGGTAGAAGATGAAGTTCGGGAGACTGCTCATGGGTTCTTTTCTGATTGCCGGTCTTCTCGCGGTCGCGCCGGTTGCCACGGCGCAGGACGGGGGCGGTGGGGGCGGCAGGGTACGCCACCAAGATCCCGGCTCGGGGGGGTCCGGCGGGGGAGATCCGTGCTCGATCAGCCAGAAGGGCTGGTGCGAGTCTATGACCATCTATCAAGGCGACTACGAGTGCATTGCGAATTGGTGCGCGCCTGATCCCGCGGCGATGCTCAAGTGTACGAGCTACAACACGCCGACGTGCCAGCACGGAACCGACGCCGACGGGGAACCGATTTACGTGCAGATCAACGACTGCGCGTACTGCCCTGATTGATGGGGACGCGAATGTCGAGCCTGATCCTGGTCATTCTTCCCCTTCTTCTCATGGCATCGAGCGCTC
Organism: uncultured Holophagales bacterium; assembly: GCA_937927565.1. Lineage (GTDB taxonomy): Bacteria > Acidobacteriota > Thermoanaerobaculia > UBA5066 > UBA5066 > UBA5066. Next base: position 43 of record CALBDV010000742.1, on the reverse strand, counting down.
CCGCCGCGGAGCCACCTCCGACGAGCCCGTCGAGGTTCACGCC
>CALBDV010000741.1 GCA_937927565.1 uncultured Holophagales bacterium | reverse complement strand
CCTGACGACCTACGTCGACGACCTCGCCTCCGTCGTCGACCTCGAGGCGATCCGCTCGGCCGGCGTCCGCATCGGCGTCGACCCGCTGGGCGGGGCGGCCGTCGACTTCTGGCAGCGCATCGCCGAGCGCTGGGGTCTCGACCTCACGGTCGTCAACCCGCGTGTCGATCCCGCCTTCGGCTTCATGACGCTCGACTGGGACGGCCGCATCCGGATGGACTGCTCCTCCTCCTCGGCGATGGCCTCGCTCATCGCGATCCGCGACCGGTACCAGGTCGCCGTGGGGAACGACGCGGACGCCGACCGCCACGGAATCGTCACTCCGGCCGGCCTCATGAACCCGAACCACTACCTCGCCGTCGCCATCCACTACCTGTTCGGCGCCCGCGAGAGCTGGCGGAAGGACGCCGGCATCGGAAAGACGCTCGTCAGCTCGAGCCTCATCGACCGGGTCGCCGCGGGGCTCGGGCGGCGGCTCGTCGAGGTGCCGGTCGGCTTCAAGTGGTTCGTTCCCGGCCTCCTCTCGGGCGACCTCGGCTTCGGCGGCGAGGAGAGCGCGGGCGCTTCGTTCCTCCGCCGCGACGGGACGACCTGGACGACCGACAAGGACGGGATGATCCTCGGCCTCCTCGCCGCGGAGATCACGGCCGCGCTGGGAAAGGACCCCGGCGTCGTCTACCGCGAGCTGACGGCCCGCTACGGCGAGCCGGTCTACGAGCGGGTGGACGCCCCGGCCACCCCGGCGCAGAAGTCGCGACTCGGCAAGCTCTCTCCAGAGGACGTGAAGGCGAAGGAGCTCGCCGGCGCCCCGATCACCGCCGTCCTCACGAAAGCATCCGGCAACGGGGCCGCGATCGGCGGGCTGAAGGTGACGACGGCCGACGGCTGGTTCGCGGCGCGCCCCTCCGGCACCGAGGACGTGTACAAGATCTACGCCGAGAGCTTCCGCGGCCGCGACCACCTGCGCCTCCTCCAGGACGAGGCGAGGGCCCTCGTTGCGGAGGCCCTCGCAGCCTCGTAGACGGGTACCGCTCGCGGCGGAGGCGATCGAACGGGCAGAGCGCCGTGGGGGCGTTCTCCGTCATCGGTGGGACAATCCCGGAAGGCAGATTCCGATTTCGGGTTTTGCGCCGGGAGCCCTTCCCCCTCACGACGAGATCGGAATCGAAAGGGAAAGAGGACCACATGAGACGGACGATTCATCGCGCGGCGTTCCTTCTGCTTCTCAGCTTCACTGTCCTGACGCTCGCCGGCGGTGCGGCAGCCCAGAAGCCCACCATGGACCTGTCCACGGTGAAGGCCCCCGTGCCGGCCGTGCCCGAGCGCATGACGCTGCAGGGAGAGTTCGTCCGGACGGCCTACAACAACGAGGGACTCGTGAACCTCGGATACCGGGTTGCGAACGGCTCCGTCGGTGAGGACTGGATGTACCTCCAGGTGGGGCTCTGTCTCCAGGACGGAGTGAAGTACCAGACGATCAAGCGCGAGGCCTTCTCGCTCATGACCCCGGACGGCAAGACGATTCCGCTCGCCACCCAGAAGGAATACGCCGAAGCTCTCGGCCTCGCCGCCCTGAACGCGCGCGCGAAGGTGCAGAAGGACAACCTCAGCTACTTCCCCCCCGGGGTGACGAAAGCGAACTCGTTCCAGTTCTTCGCCGACCTCGGCAAGGGGAACCCGCTTTCCTTCGACCAGGTCGACGTCGCCGACAACAGGGCCTCGTTCGGCCGCCTCTTCTTCAAGATCCCGGGCGGCATCCAGACCGGACAGCACTGGCTCGTGGTCAAGTTCGCGTCGAGCGAGGTCCACGTCCCCTTCCGCATCCTCACGAAGGAGGAGGAGAAGGCGTTCCGGAAGTCGTGGGAGGACATCAAGAAGGAGTTCGACGCGGCCCAGGACCAGTAGGGACACCCGCCCCGGTCCCTCCGGCCTTCAAAGCCCCGCGATCGTCTCGAGGTGGCCGAGGTGGTGCAGGTCGTGCCCGGCGAGGACGCGGATGATCCACCCGACGTAGATCGTGCCGAGATCCGGATGGGGGATCGGGCGGGTGAGCTGCTCTTCGGTGAGCTTCCGGTAGAGCCGGATGTTGAGCGCCCTCAGCGCGAGAAAGGCAGCGAGGGCGACGACGGGCTCCGGGGGCGACTCGAGCGCCACCCAGTCGCCCCCGTCGAAGGTATGGGGGACGTATCCCGGCTCCGTCAGCGCGAGACGCGCCCGGCCCCCAAAGGCGATCTCGTCCTGGGCGAGGTGCAGGACGATCTGCGCGGCGGTCCACTTCTTCTCGGCATAGCTGAGCGACCACCGCGCTGAGGACCAGCCGCTCACGAGGCCGGCGATACGCCGCGGGGTCGATCCGAGAAGCTCGATCGGGTCGGCGGCGCCGACGAGGTCCGCGTACGGGATTCCATCCACCATGTGGGGTCCTCCTGCGTCGTCGCGACGTCGCGCGCCCCGGACCGCAGGGTCCGGGTTCCCGGCGCAGGAACGGTACCGCAGGAGGCTGCGACGCGCCCGTCGGAAGGGAGGGCTGCGGGCGCACGTCGGCCTTGCCTTGCCGCGGGTGTGCCTGCGGCTCCCTCCGCTGCACTGCGTCGAGGGCCGACAGGCGTCTGTAGACTCCCGGTACAGATCATTCGTCGAAACCCGATCCGGCCGTCGCCAGGAGGTCTCCATGTTTCGCGCCGCGCGTCCGCTCCTCGTCCCGGTGACGCTCGTCTTCGCCCTGCAGAGCCACGCGACCACGTGGACGGTGCCGGGTCTCGCCAACACCCCGGGCCGGAACGA
>CALBDV010000740.1 GCA_937927565.1 uncultured Holophagales bacterium | reverse complement strand
TCGCGAAGATCTTCGCCATCACCGAGGGGTTCCTGCCGGAGGACCCGCGCCTCGCCCGGGCATTTCGGGTCATCACCCTCGAGACCGGACTCGTGGCGAGCGCGGTCCTCCTCCTCGCGGGGACCGCCCTCTGCGCCTCCGTCGCCGTCGACTGGGCCGCGTCCGTCTTCAACTACCTCGACTACTCCGTCTCGATGCGGAAGATGATTCCCGGCGCCCTCCTGCTGGTCCTCGGGGCCCACGGGTTCCTCGCCTCGTTCTTCCTCTCGATCCTCGGCCTGAACCGGCGATAGGCGCCGTCGTGCCGGTCAGCCGGGCGGCTTCCTCCCGGGAAGAAGGTCGCGCCGGACCAGGACCGCGTGAGGGGGCTCGAAGAAGACCGGCTCGAATGCGGCGTCGAGCGCGCGGCGCCTCCCGGCCGTCAGCAGAGAGGCGAAGCGGGGCTCGACGAGGACCGTGCCGCTCTCGCGGAGTAACCGGGCGAACTCGGCCTCGGAGACGTTCGGCCGGACGAAGACCAGCGAGCGCATGTCGGCGACGTGACGGTGGAACGTCAGGCGGCGCCCCGCGTGGAGTGCGTAGATCGGCTCGTAGGAGAGGATGGGCTCCGGGGAGCGCCTGAGGACGTCGATGACCCGGAGGATCCCGTCCGTCGGCCCCCGGAACAGGCCCGTCGCGACGCCCGGACCCGATATCGCCGCCGTCCCGCCGAGAAACGCGAGAGACGCCACGAGGGCCCTCCATCGGTCGCCCGACCCGATCCGCTGCATCAGCAGAGAGGCACACCCGGCGAGGCCGGGGAGAAACACGACGGCGTAGTGCGGGTAGAACGACCGGGGGCCGAGGAGGACGAGCGGCAGCGCGAGAGCGTGCCCCCACCCCAGGACCCGCGCGGGCCCGCGCACCAGGAGCGCTCCCGTGAGGCCCAGCAGGAGGAGCGGCGCTTCCTGCGGCAGGGCGCGGAGCCGGAACGCCTCCGCGCGCGAGGCGAGGGAGGAGCGTGGCCGCTCGAGCTGGAAACCGATCACGCTCTCGACGCCCCGTGGAACCGCCGCGACGGACGCGACGCCCGCGGCGAGGACGACGACGAGAGCAGCCGTAGCCATTCCCGTGTCGCGTCGCCGGGCGCCCCGTTCGGCGGGCCCGAAGAGGAAGAACGCGGCGATCGTGGAGACGGCGAGGACCGCGTTCGTCGCGACCCCGACGGAAAAGAGGCCCAGGAGGAGGCCGGCGGCGACCGGGCGTCGTGCGAGAAGAGCCGAGAGCCCCCAGAGGAGGAAGGGGAGGCTCGCCTGCCGCAGGGCGAAGTACCGGGCGTCGTACCCGGCGAACATCGGCGAAAGGCTGAGGAATGCCGCCGCGACGACCCCGAGTACCGCCGACCCGGAGAGCCTCCTTACGACGAAAGCGAGCGGGAAGAGGGCCGAGAAGACCCAGCAGACGTACAGGAGCGAGAAGAGCGGCACGTCCCCCCCGGTCGCCGTCAGGCCAGCCGCCGCCGCCGCCACGAGGAACGGGGGATGCGTGAGGAGGAAGTCGCGGAACGGCACGAGACCGTCCGCCATGAGGCGCGCCGCGCAGAGGTAGACGCCTTCGTCGAGCGCCGGGACCACGACGCGGGCGAGCGAGCGCGACTGGAGCGCGACGTTCGCCAGGTAAACCGCCCAGAGGAGCACGGGCCAGTGGAACGCGGGCGCCCCCGGAGGGTCGCCCGCGGCGATCGCGCATGCTTCCCGGGCGGGCGGCGCGCCCGGATCCGCCACCCGGCTCACCCCGCCGACATCGACCCCAGGAACTCCTGGTTGCTCTTCGACTTCTCGAGCCTCTCGAGGAGGAGCTCCATCGACTCGACCGTCGAGAGCGGAGTGAGGACCTTGCGGAGAATCCAGATGCGGTTGAGCTCGCCCTTCTCGATGAGGAGCTCCTCCTTCCGCGTCCCCGACTTGTTGATGTCGATGGACGGGAAGACGCGCCGGTCGACGAGCCGGCGATCCAGGTGGATCTCCATGTTCCCCGTCCCCTTGAACTCCTCGAAGATGACGTCGTCCATCCGCGAGCCGGTGTCGATGAGGGCCGTGGCCATGATCGTCAGCGAGCCCCCCTCCTCGACGTTGCGCGCCGCGCCGAAGAAGCGCTTCGGCTTCTGGAGCGCGTTCGCGTCGACGCCGCCCGACAGGACCTTCCCCGACGGAGGGCAGGTCGTGTTGTAGGCGCGGGCGAGGCGTGTGATCGAGTCGAGGAGGATGACGACGTCGCGCTTGTGCTCGACGAGCCTCTTCG
>CALBDV010000739.1 GCA_937927565.1 uncultured Holophagales bacterium | reverse complement strand
TCTGCAACCACAAGGCTCCGCTCCCGCAAGTGCGGCGCTTGGCGAGGAAGCTGTGCGACGAAGTGGCGAAAAGAGACCTCACGAAACCTCACGAAGGGGAGTCCGTCGGCTCCGACGGCAGGAAACAGAACCTCGTGGCTTACGAGGTTCTCGAGGCCTTCGACCACGTCGGGCCGGACTTCGAGGGTCACCGCACGCGCCGTCGAGGACTCCTGCACGCCGAAGCGCTCCGGCTCGACGGCGCAAAGGTCGCCACAGCGCTCGCGGCCGCGCCGACCGTCCTCGAGGCCTTTCCGCGGAAGAAGCTTTACGAGGCTGTGGCCGAGTTCTACGCGGGCGACCAGAAGAAGGCCCTCGAAACCGCGCCGAAGGGCGAGCGGGAGCTGGACCAGGCTACGAAGACGGCCCTCGACAGCCTTCTCGATGCCTACGGCGGGCGGCAGAGCTTTGCCTCGTGGCTCCACCTCGCCGAGACCTGGGACTACCTGGAGGGATGAAGGCGATGCTCGACGTCACCTGGACCGTCACACTGAAGCTTCAGGGGCCCGTCCTGACGCGCTCGTCCACACCCCTCCTACCGGGCATCGACGCCCCGGCTGCGAAGTCGGGCGACAAGTACATCCTTCCGGACACACTGATCCGGGGATCCCTCCTCCACGCGTGGGGGCAGCTCGTGGCGATTCCCGGCTCGGGATTCACGGACCGGGCGGACGAGCTTCTGGGGGGCTCCAGGGGAGACGGGGAGAAGACGCCGAGCGGCGGCGAGCCGGCCCGCGGCAGGCTCTGGATAGGGGATTTCGGTGCAGACGGAAAGGCCGGACGTCGGTTGAGCCGAATCGAGATCGACGACGATCTCGGCTCGGTGAAGTCCGGACACCTGAGAATTGCCGAGGCGCCGTTCCTCCCAGGAGAAGAGGCGCTCTTTGTCGGGAAGATCGAGCTCCTTGCCGACGATGACAAGGATGCCGACGACGTGCTCTTCCGTCTCCGTGCCGGGTTCGGGTGGATCAGCGCCCTCGGCTCGGAGAAGACCGTGGGGTTTGGGCGGGTCCTCGGCTTCGGCATTTCGGAAGAGCGGAGGCCAGTAGACGTTGCCAGGGCCGTTGCAGCCGGGGCCGCTGCGGTGACGGAAAGCCTTCCTCTCTGCATCACCTTTGACGCTCCGGTCTGCTTTCCCCGCGCGCAGCCGATCGGAAACCTCTTTGAATCGGCCGACGAGATTCCCGGCGGGACCCTGAAGGGGGCGTTGGCGACGACGCTGAACCTTCTTGCGCGTCGCCGGACCGGAGCGCCGGTCGACGAGGCGACCGCCCGGGCTGTACCGCGGTGGGCGGACCTCGCGTGCCACCTCGGCGGCATTCGCATCACAAACGCGTTCCCAACCCTCCATGCGGGTCCTGGAGTGCCCCCGCCACGACCCGTCCGCCCGCCGCTCTCGCTCGTGAAATGGAAGGACGCGGCGAAGACCGAGCATCTGTCCGACGCGGCCCACGCCGACGGCCCATTCCTTCTCGAGGGAATGGCGCCGGCCTTCGCCGTCGACTGGAAGGACGACTCGGACGTCCTGGCTGCCTACGGCTGGCACCGACCCTCGCGCGAACTCCGCGTCCACACGGCAATCGCACCGCAGACGGGAGCGGTGGAGCCAGAGAAGCTCTTCGCTCTCGAGATGCTCCGGCCCGAGGGTGTGACGTGGCGAGCGAACGTCTCCCTTCACGGGGTGCCGGCCGACAGCCGGGCGGCCGTCGCGGTGCAGCTGCGCGATCTGCTGACGACGATCGGACTGCGACGCGTCGGCAAGACGGACGCCCGCGCGAAGGTCTCGATTCCAGAAGCGGCCCCCGGGAGCGCCATGGGATCCGAGATCCTCGCGGGGCAGGACGGCTTCTTCTTCGTCACGCTCCAGACCGACGCGCTCCTCGGCGAGCCGGGCGGGCTCCGGAGTGGCGCCGGCCTTGCCGAGCTCGACGCCTTCTACGAGGCGGCCTGGCGCGAAATCTCCGGAGGTCAGCTCCAGCTCGTCCGGTTCTTTGCCCGCCAGCGCCTGCTCGGTGGCAACTACCTCTGGAAGAGGTTCCGGCCGCGCGAGGCGTACTCACCCTACCTCCTCACCGTTGCGGGCAGTGTCTTCGTCCTGAAGGCGACGGGAACGGTTGAAGACGCCAGGAAGAAGGTCGCGGACTGGCTCGAGAAGGGTCTACCTGTGCCGAAGTCCTGCGTGGGCGGCGAGTCGGCGTGGAAGACGTGCCCCTTCGTCCCGGAGAACGGGTGGGGTGAGATCGCCGTCGACCTGTCTGATCACCGCGAGAAGGACGTAACGAAACTGAAGCGGGCGTTCTCGCACGCCGGGTTTTCGGAAGTGTGGAAGAAGACCGATGGCTCGAAAGGAGGCGCGGCATGACCCGCTGGCGGATCGAGGGGACCCTCACCGTACGCGAGGGGAGTGCTCTGCATATCGGCTCCGGAGAGGTTTCGGAAGACCGAGGCGTGTACGAGAGGCCGCCAGACGGAGGAGTCGGGTCCCCCGTCGAAGTGAGCATGGTCGCTGCCGATTTCGACGGCCAACCGTACGTCCCTGGAACCTCGCTCAAGGGAGTACTTCGGTCCTGGCTGACGGGCCGAGGGTACGAAGAGGCGGTCAAGGCCCTCTTTGGAGAGCCGAGCAGGGCGGGCCTCGCGACCTTCGAGAACGCCTGTCTCATTCCTGACCCGACCTGGCATCCGCAGCACGTTCCCCACTGGTCCACGGAGAGGAAGACAGGCGTCTCCACCCATGTGGCCATCGATCGGAAGACCCGATCTGCTTCCTCGGGAAAGCTCTATCACGTCGAATTCGTTCCGGCGGGCGCGAGGTTCCGCGTTCAGATCGAGCTCGAGCGCCGCCCCTCGGAACAACCCCCACCCGTGGAAGCGCTCCTCGCGGCGCTGGGAGCGTTCAACGACCCGGTCGACCCTGTGACCCTTGGCGCCGGATCTGGTGATACCTGGGGGCGAATGAAGTGGGATGTCGACAAGGCGCAAAAGCTGAACGATGCAGACGTCAAGGCTTGGCTGGGGGGGCTTCGCGAGAAC
>CALBDV010000738.1 GCA_937927565.1 uncultured Holophagales bacterium | reverse complement strand
ACGTTCGACGAGCTGATGTCGATCGCGGCGCGCCGCGAGGGGGCACCCGTCTCCGAAAAGCGCGTCCGGATCCTCGCGCCCGACAAGGCCCAGCTCGTCTTCCGGTTCGGCGCCGACGCCTCGGCCGTCGCCAGGAAGCTCGGCCTGGCGCAGGTCCTCGTCTTCGACTACTCCGAGAAAGTCTCCTTCGACAGCGGCAAGAGCGAGCTGAAGCCCGACGGCCTCCCGATCCTGAACAAGCAGGCCGATATCCTGAAGGCCTACTTCCCCAACGTCGACGTCTACGTCTGCGGCCACACGGACTCGACGGGCGGCGACGACCTCAACCTGAAGCTGTCGCTCGACCGCGCGCGCGTCGTCTCCGACTTCCTCGTCGCTCGCGGTGTCCCGAAGGAACGCCTGAAGGTGCAGGGCTTCGGGAAGGAGTACCCGAACGACACGAACGAGACTCCCGCCGGCCGGGGGAACAACCGGCGGACGGAGCTGATCCTGCCGCAGTAGGGCTCCGGAAGCAGGAGCCCGCCCCGGAAGAATCCTCAGAATGGAGAGAAGCCTGGAGAAGAGGCCCCTTGGGAGGACGGGGCTCGTGTCCACGTTCGTGGGGTTCGGAGCTCTCGAGATTGGACGGGACTGGGGCCTCGGCGACGCGGGCGAGCGGCAGCGTCCCGAGGACGCGGAAGCCGGACGGGTTCTCCATTCCGTGCTGGACCTGGGCTTGAACCTCATCGACACGGCGGCGGCGTATCACCGGAGCGAGGAACGCATCGGCGCACACCTCGCGGGCCGGCGGTCCGAGTACGTCCTGGCGACGAAGTGCGGCGAGCACAATCGAGAGCCGGACACCTACTACGACTTCAGCTACGGAGCCATTACGAGGTCGATAGACGAGAGCCTCGCAAGGCTCCGGACCGACGTCATCGACCTCATGCAGATCCACTTCGGCCCCGACCCGCGGAAGGTCCTGGACGACGGCGAGACGGTCGCGGCGATGAAGGACGCGCGGGCCGAGGGCAAGGTCCGGTTCCTCGGCGCCTCCACCGGGGGAGACACCGCGCTCCGGTGCATCGCGTCCGGCGACTTCGACGTCCTGCAGCTGGAGTACAGCCTGACGAACCGGGACGACGAGCGAATCGTCCGTCTCTGCGGAGAGAGGGGCATCGGCGTCCTCGTCCGTGGCGGGCTCGCCTACGGCCGGTTGACGCCCCGTGTGGTCCCGCACCTCGAGAGCCTGAACGGCCGCGAGCTGGCAGTGACGAAGGCCCTGCTCGACCTGGTCGGTGGCGACGCCCCGAGACTGACGGCCCTGGCGCTGCAGTTCCTCTACCTCAACCCCCACGTTTCATCCGTCCTCGCGGGCACGAAGCGGGCAGAACACGTGAAGGCCAACCTCGAGCTCGTCGATCTGGACCTCGGCGCCGGTACGCTCGAGGAGGCCATCAGGATCGCCGCGCCTCCTCCGTCGGTCGTCTAGCGGCCCTGTCCGCCTCGTCGGTACCGCATCGCCTCAGGGAACGTGCCCGGCGAACTCGGCGGCGGCGATCTGCGCGACGCCGTTCAGAGCCTCGTCGAGCGTCGCTCCCGTCGCCTGCTCGTACTCCTCTCCGCGCTTGACCTCGGCCTGCCAGACGAGGCCCCAGCGGACCGTCCACCCGTCGGCCTCGAGCTCGCTCACCTTCGCGAGCCAGTCCCGCCCCTGCGAGACGCGGAGCGCCGTGACCGCCTGGAAGAACGCCTTCAGGAGCTCGAGGTCGTCTCTTTTCGGGTCGATCCCCTCCGGGATGGGAACCTCGATGATCCGTCTCGACTGCATCGTCGCCTCCTCCCCTCTGCCTCAGAGCCCGCAGCGCGCGAGCATCTCCGCCTTCGTCTTCCCGAGGATGTCGTGCTTCCTTCCCACCTTCACGAACGCCTCGAGGGCTCGCTCGAGGTGCTCCCGCGTGTGGGCCGCCGAGAGCTGCGTCCGGATGCGCGCCTGCCCCTTCGCCACCACCGGGAAGAAGAAGCCGACGACGTAGACCCCCTCGGCGAAGAGGTCGCGCGCCACGTCCTGCGCGAGCTTCGCGTCGTAGAGCATGACCGGGACGATCGGGCTCGCGCCCGCCTTGATGTCGAAGCCGGCCTCGGTGAGGCCCTTCCTCCAGAAGAGCGTGTTCTCCTCGAGGTGGTCACGCCGCTCGGTCGTCTCCGAGACGAGGTCGAGGACCTCGAGCGTTCCCGAGACGATGACCGAGGCGAGCGTGTTCGAGAAGAGGTACGGCCGCGCCCGCTGGCGGCACATGTCGACGAGCTCCTTTCGGCCGCTGACGCAGCCCCCGGACGCACCCCCGAGCGCCTTCCCGAACGTCGTGGTGACGAGGTCGATGCGGCCGTGGACGCCGAAGTGCTCGGGCGTCCCGCGCCCGGTCTTCCCGATGAACCCCGTGGCGTGCGAGTCGTCGACGAACGTGAGCGCCCCGTGCTTCTCGGCGAGGGCCACGATCTCGTCGAGCTTCGCGAGATCGCCGTCCATCGAGAAGACGCCATCGGTGATGACGACCCGGAACCTCTTGTCCGCGTGCTCGAGGAGCTTCTCCTCGAGGTGCCCCATGTCGGAGTGCTTGTAGGTGTCCGTCACCGCCTTGCAGAGGCGCATCCCGTCGACGATCGAGGCGTGGACGAGGCGGTCGGCGATGAGGACGTCCTTCTCGCCGAAGAGCGCCTCGAAGACGCCGGCGTTCGCGTCGAGGCAGGAGGAGAAGAGGATCGTCTCCTCCGTCCCGAGGAACCCCGAGAGCCGGCGCTCGAGCTGCCGGTGGATGTCCTGCGTCCCGCAGATGAAGCGGACGGAGGACATGCCGTAGCCGCG
>CALBDV010000737.1 GCA_937927565.1 uncultured Holophagales bacterium | reverse complement strand
AGAGCGGGAAGACCCCAGTAGCCGGCGAAGGCAAGAAGGCCGAGGAGCCACGGCCGGACGCGGAGCCTGAAGAGAGCGAACCAGAAGAACAGGCCAGTGCACCACGGCTCGAGCGCGACGGTGGCGAGGGGTGTCTGCGGAATGCGTTCGGGTTCGCCGGCCATGAGGCGTTGAGCGTAGAGCAGCACAGAGCCTCCGACAACGGCCGAACGTGCCGGTCGTCGCCCGCCTTCGCTATCCTCAGCCCGTTGGGCCGGGCGCAGGCGGCTCGGCATGCTCCCGGCAGCACGCAAGACGATAGCTGCGGGCCGTTCAACCCGCCCCCGGAGTGGTGAAGACCAGGAGCTGGCTGGCTTTACGCGGACGGCGCCGAGTCGACGGCGAGGGCGAAGAAGGACGTTCAGAACGGACGCTGTTTCACGGGGAGGCGTTTCGTGGTGCGAGTCCGCAGGAACTGATGCAATCTCATGCCGGCTGTGACGACATTCGCGGGGTGAGCGAGTGGCGGCGTCAGTGGCGATCCGGACGAACACGGCTGAGCCTGCGATGGCTCTCGATGCACTCCTTCTCGCTCGGTACTCGGGGAGCGTCTCGGACCGCGCGTCCCTCGCTTCGCACGTCCTGCGGACGGGCTTGCAGGACCATCTCTGTTCCCTGGCCGGGGTCTGCGTCTCCGCCCTGCTCGCGCCCCTCGCCGTTCCCCCGGGAGCCACCCGCCGCATCGCGGAAGCCCTCACCTCCCCGACGCCCGGCAAGCTCTGTCAGTTGCTCCTGTGGATGACGGGCGACGAGGCTCCCCCCTCACCCGTGCAGAAGCTCCGGAGCGGGATCGCGATCGAGGCGAGGGCCGACGGCTGGCTTGGCAAGCTGGCTCAGTTCCGGAACCGCTTCGCGGGCCACGGAACGGCAGACGACCGAGAGGAGATTCTGGGCCAGGTGGCAGCGCTCCTCGAGGCGGTCCCGTCCTTCCTCTCGATTCCCGCAATGACGGTGGGCTCCGAAGGCCGGGTCTCGTGGAGTACCGAGGGCTGCACCCTCGATGTGTCCGCCTTCTTCTCGGCGCACGAAGGCCGGATCGCCTTCCCTCTCGAAATCGACGGTTCCGGGCGGCTGGTGATGTCGGGAGGCGCGCCGGAGCCGGCCGGTTTTTCGATGGCCTGGCGGAGCCTTCGGGTTTCGGACGCCCTGCTCGCCGACCCGACGACCGAAGAACTCGTCGAGAAAGCCCTGCGCCTGCCCGCGCCGTCGGCGTCCGTCGCGCCGCCCTGGTGGTACTCCGAGGTCACGAAGGCCGGGGCGCCGCTCTTCTTCGTTTCGCCCGGCACCGTGGTCGCGGCGGCGAGCGCTTTCAGGGCGGATTCGAAGACGTCCGTCGCCGTGCCCGTCGCGATGCGTGACGGCGAATCCCTCTCCGACGGCCTCGCGCGCACGCTCGGCTTCGCGGCAGCACCGGTCTCCTCCCTCCTCGCCGACGCAGGGAGGAGCACCCCGCTCGTCCTCTGCGTGGACCCGGGGCCACCGACGTCGCGCGCCCTCCTCGACCTTCTCTACTGGCTGGCGGATCTGCGGGAGTCTCGCGCCCTCGGTGCGCTTCGCCTCATCGTCGGGAGGGAGATGGCCGCGCTCTCCCAGGACCAGGAGAAGCTCTGGGACCGGCTTCCCGAGAGGCTCGATGAACTGGTGCGCCGACCGCCTCGCTCGAAGGCGCCGGGTCTCGCGGGCGCACAGTGGGGCGACAAGTCTCCCCGCCTCTTCGGGTTCCTGTGAGGTTCACGTGAACGACACCGAACGCCTCGCCTTCGAGAAGGCGGCCGGCGAATACCCGTTTCCGATCGCGTCGGCGTGCCGGAAGTTCCTGGCCGCGAAGCCAGAGGACCAGTGGAAAGAGTGGGAAGCGCTCTCCCGCGACGTCCTGCAGCCGATCCTCCAGTACCTGACGCACCTCCTCCTCTCGGACCTCGTGGCGACGGGACGCAAGCCGCCGGCCCTCTTCCACCGGATCCAGTCCGTCCTGACACGCCCGATGGCGGGCCACTACGCCGGCTTCCTCAGGGAGACGGCGCGCTGGTACCGAGACGAGAACGTCCCCTCGGCCCTCCCCGAGCTCGTCTCCTTTCTCCACGCTTCCGAGGTCGAGTGCGGCGTCGCTCCGGAGGGCAAGGCCTTTGTCGGTCTCCTCGTCGACTACCGCAACCTCTGGGCGCACGGGCGATTTGACAACGCCGAAGCGCTCGGGCGGACCGTCGACCACGTCCGGGCCCTCACGGCGCAGCTCCTCGGCGAGATCGCCTTTCTCGTGCGCTGGCCCCTCCGCCTGGAAGACGGGACGTCGCTCATGGTAGGCGACGCGGCTTCGATCCCCGCCGACGCCCGCCCCCTCGTCGTCGTGACAGCAGGCGACCTCGTCCTGCGGCCCCTTCTCGTCAAGCTCAAAGGCCCGGACCTCGTCCTGCTCGAGGAGTCGGACCTCGACGCGAAGAAGCTCTTCTACCGGGGGTCGTCCTCCTCGACGAAGCTGACGAAGAAGGATCTCGCAAAGGGAGACGGCGCGGCTCTCCTCGGCCAGCTTCACGACCTCCTCCTCCGCGTCCGCTCGGACGACGCGCTCCTCCCGGCGCCCGGGTGGGAGGACTTCTCGAAGAGGGCGTCGCTCGTCTCGGACCGGACCCTCTCCCTGTACGAAGAGATGAGGAAGCACGTCCCGGGGTGGTACGTCCCGAGACCGTCGTGGGAGGGCGACGACGGCGTGTTCGGGCGGTTCCTTGCGTCCGACAAGAGCCTCCTCGCGGTCTCGGGAGTCCAGGGAACCGGCAAGTCGGCTCTCGTCTCCCATCTGGTCAGTCGGACACGTGAACAGGGGCACGCTGTCCTCTTCGTCAACGCCCAGCGCCTCACCTTCGCCGACGTCGCGTGGACGGGCAACCCGATCCCGGGATGGTTCTCGGCGCAGCTGCGTTACGAGGCGCCCCTCGATCGCGGCGCTTTGGCGAGGGTCCTGAAGGGAGCGCCCGAGGGGCGCAAGGTCGTCCTCTTCGTCGACGCGGTCAACGAGGTCGACGGCCTCGAGAACAAGTGGAACCGCTTCCGGGCGATGGAGCTTCTCCTCGAGTGGGTCGTTTCCGTCGCCCAGCCGGGGCTGAAGGTCGTCCTAAGCTTCCGGCTCGACGCCTACGAGGAGTTCGGGTACCTCGAGGCCGACGAGCTTCCGGCCGGGCTGGCCTACGCCGTCTTCCCGGGTACGAATCCCCGCAAGCCGTGGGTGACGGACTTGGAGCCCTTCGGCGAGGAGCAGGCCGCGGCGCTCTTCGGGAAGCTCCGTGTCCTCCCCGAGCACGGGATGGCGCCGCAGTTCTCCTGGGAGGAGGCGCGAGAGGCGCTCGGGCCGACGCTCGACGAGATCACCTCGAACCCGCTCCTCTTCACGATCTTCCTCCGGCGGCACCACGGCAAGGTGAAGGTCCTCGCGACGGAGCCGGAAGCGCTCTTCCTCCAGTACGCCGAGAAGCTGACGGGAGCGGCGGAGGAGAGGAAAAGGCCGCGGTGGACGCAGATCGTCGGGTTCCTGAGGAACGGAAACGTGACGCCGAAAGAACGCTTCCTCGTCGATGCGGTCGATCGGATGGCCGAGGAAGGCGGCGCGTCGTTCCTCGTCGAGCGGCTCGACCCTAAGAAGTCGAAGCGGGACCGCCGGCTGCTGGAGGTCGTCTCGGACCCGGGCAACCGGACGTGGAAGGATCTTCTGGAGGGCGGACTCCTCGCCGAAGAGAAGATCGAAGAGAGCAAGAACGGAGTGGAGGTCGGCTCCCGCCGCGTCACCTTCGTCGCCGAGCTCCTCTCCACGGCGATGGAGGGAATCG
>CALBDV010000736.1 GCA_937927565.1 uncultured Holophagales bacterium | reverse complement strand
TTTGTTGCACAGCGCGTTGCATCGATTCAGGCGAGGCGCTTTCGTCCCGCCCGGAAACGCGTGGAAGAGGCAAGCGGAATCGCTGGCCTCTTGAGGAAGAAGAGCCGGGGAAAGGGAGGTGCTACGCGCGGATAACGGGGAAAGGAATCCTCGAGGACGGCTCCGGCGTCTCGACGGCCTGGAGGAACTCGGTGACCTGCGTCTCGAGTTCCCGAGCGTCCTTCGCGGCACCGAGCTGGTAGAGGAGCTCGACGACGTCGGCGACCTTCTCGAGGAGGTCGAGGAAGCGCTTGAGATCGGGAGAGACGCCGAGCGCGAAGGGGAGGCCGGAAGTCATGGTGTCCTCCTGGTGCTGGAAGACGCGGACCGTGGAGGCGCGTCGACGGGTGACTCGGAGAGGATGAAGAAGTCGTCGAGGATCCGATTCAGGAGAACGGTCATCGGTATCCGGCGGCCGCTTTGCTCTCGGAACCAGACCTTGAGGCGGTAGAGGCGGCGGACGTTCCGTTCCTCGAGGAGCGGTTGGTAGAGGCGGACGCGGCCGCTCACGCGAACAGTTCCTCGGTGGTGTGCTCGCCGCTTTCGCCGAACAGGCTTGCGATCGAGGAGTGGCAGAAGGCGCAGACCCGCGGCGGCCCGTCGTAGACGAGCTCCGCGTCGACCATGCGCCACCGGGGCTCGAGCGTCGCGAGCGGGTCGAGAGCGAGGGAGATCAGGTTGACGCAGTCGGCGCAGCGGCGGTTTCCGTCGCCCATGAGGTAGATGACGGGGATGGGGGTGTCGGCGACGGTGGAACGGAACGAGCCGTTCGGCGAGACGAAGTCGTCGGGGAAGCGGGGATCGGACGACTCCATCTAGTAGTCCCCCTCGCGGTAGTAGTCGGCGGCGGTGATGCAGGTGTCCCGAAACTCCTCGTCCGGGTCCTCCTCGGCGTTCGTGAGGCCGGCGGTCGGGTCGGGCGGGTCGTCGAGGAGTGCGCGCGCGCAGGGAGGGCAGAGCGCGAACGTCTTTTCGGAGCCGGGGTCGTCCAGGAGCCGGACGGCGTCAGTGGATCCACAGTCCTCGCAGGTGCGCTTCGCGGCGAGCTCCACGGAGAACCTCCTTTCTGTCTGTCGGGCTTGCGAGGTCTCAGGCGGCCTGGCGTTCGGGCACGGCGACGGTGGTCGCGTCCTCTCTGCCTGCCCGGAGGATCGTGTCGGCGGCCTTGAAGATGCGTGCGGCCGACCCATCGGGGAGGGGCTGGCCGGAGCCGTACCAGGACTGAATGTACCCGCGGGCGTAGTCGGCCCCGGGAAGCTCGAGGGCTTCGAGGCAGAGGAGGGCGACGGCCTCGGCCTCCGCCTCGACGAGTGACTTCGGAAGGTCGGGTTGGTCCGTCCCCGGCTCCGTGGTGTGCCCGAGGAGGATGTGGCCGAGCTCGTGGAAGAGGGTCTTGGCGGGGAGCGCCGCGATCGGGCTCACGGCAACGGTGCGATCCCGGGCGTAGCCCTGGACGTTGCCGTCCGGGTGGGCGAAGGGGACTCGGCGAACGCCGA
>CALBDV010000735.1 GCA_937927565.1 uncultured Holophagales bacterium | reverse complement strand
CATGCAGCGGACTCGCTACGCTCGCCGCTGATGCCCCGGTTAGGCTTCCCGGCGACAATACGGTCTCTGATGCTCCCGCTTGAAGACGACACCGCGCAGATCTACGGCCGTGTCCGTTCTCTTGACCCGCTCGGCCTCATCGACCAGTATCGAAGCCTGCCTGCCGCAAATCAGTACCGGCTCCTCTACGCTCTTACTGCTCGGTATGTGTCGCCGGGCGCCTCAGTGCTCGACTGGGGGTGCGGCCGGGGCCACTTCTCCTACTACCTTCTTCGGCACGGCTACCGAGTTACGGCGTTCTCCCTGGAGACCGAGCCTGAGATATTCGGCTCTCTGCGCCCCGAAGAGCGGAGCCGCCTGACGTTCGTCCGCGAAGGCGATCCCCGCACGCTGCCGTTCTCGGCGGGAGCATTTGACGCGGTCTTCAGTATCGGCGTCCTGGAGCATGTGAGGGAGGCGGGCGGTGCAGAACTTAGCAGCCTGCTGGAGCTCCGACGCGTTCTCGCCCCTGCGGGTCATCTTCTCGTCTACCACTTCCCGAACCGGCTGAGCTATATCGAAGCTCTAAGCCGCCTCATTCACGGCAGGCGGTACGGCCACTGCGCAGAGAGCGTGAAGTTTCACAAGTACCTCTTCTCCGCCCGCGACATCCACGCTCTTACAGCGGCCTCCGGTTTCTCAGTTCTGGCCTGCCGCCGGTACGGCATCCTCCCGCGCAACTCGTTCAACCGCCTTCCGGAGGTCCTGCGGTCTTCGCGCTTCCTCGCCTCCGCGGTCAACGTGGCCGACGTAGTCCTCGAACGGCTGCTCGCCCCTTTGGCCCAGAACTTCTACTTCGTGGCTCGGCGCACGGAAGCCTAACCCGGCTTGCAGCGGACTTCGCTTCGCTCGCCGCTGAAGCCCCGGTTAGACCCGGTGCGCATAGTGCCGTCGCGTATCCTAAACCCGCATGACCGACTACCTCTTCGTCACAGGATCGGAACACGAGCCGGAAGCCGTTCAACCCTCCTCCCCCTACGGTTGGAGCTGCAGCAAGACTACGGCCCTCGGGGACAGCATCCTCGTCTACGTCGTCGGGCAGGGTATTGCGTTCGAGTGGCGTGCGGTCAGCGACGCCGTCCGTGATCCTCGGTGGCGATTCTCCTGCGACGTGGAGCACGTCAAAGACATATCCCCGATCATTACCATTCAAGAGCTACGCGCCGCCTTTCCCAGGTCGCAGTGGGCTCCTCCTCACACGAACTTCCGCGGTATGCGCTCGGTTCAACTACCGCAGAACATAGCTGTCGGCATACGCGCACTTCGCGGCGGCGTTCCGTCCACGGAGGCATTCGAGGCGCAGTTCCTCCGGGCCGTTATTGCTGCCCGTGCGGACTCCGCCGCTGAACGTCAGGCGCGTATCGCAGTCGCTCCGGCTCAACCACAGACGACGACCGTCACAGCCACTGCCTTTCTTCGGAACGCCGATGTGGCCGCGGAGGTCCTCACGCGGGCGAACTGCTATTGCGAGGCGTGTCGTGCCCCTGCACCCTTCTTTCGCGCATCAGACGGCACTCCTTTTCTCGAAGTGCATCACCGTATTCGTCTGGCAGACGGTGGCGCTGACACGACGGAAAACGCGGTCGCAGTCTGTCCGAACTGCCACCGGCGGGAACACTTCGGGCCACCATCCCTCCACCGGGTCTAACCCGGGTTGCAGCGGACTCGCTGCGCTCGCCGCTGAACCCACGGTTAGGTGTCTTCTCCACCGCATCCGCCGCATTGAGGTTCGACACGTGAATCCCGCCGCAGCACTCGGA
This sequence comes from uncultured Holophagales bacterium, assembly GCA_937927565.1. GTDB lineage: Bacteria > Acidobacteriota > Thermoanaerobaculia > UBA5066 > UBA5066 > UBA5066. The sequence continues at coordinate 2,199 of CALBDV010000735.1, read as the reverse complement.
GTCGCACTACTCATGACGCAGCCGCCCCCTCCGCCCGCGTCCCCCCACTACTTCGGCATAACTGACCTCTCGCGCACGGTCGTTCTCTTGCAGAACGCCGTGCCACAGTTCATGAACGTCGAGGGCGTTCAGAAAGAGGTCTGGCTAAAGGGTCCATCCGACGCCGCTCCTGTTCGGCATGGTGTACCTGTCAGCGGCACCGGGTTCCTCGTCGTCTCACGTGACCGCCTCATCCTCGTCACTGCTGCGCACGTCGCCGAGGCCATGGGGCCCACGACCACAGTCACGATCGCGGGTCCAACTGACCAGCCCGCTAGTCTCTCGTTGGCTGAACTGGCCGGCACGTCGCGACCCACCTGGCTCTTACACTCCTCTGCCGACGCCGCCGTCATGCAGCTTCGTCCGTCGCAGCCCCTAGTCGACGGTCTACTCAAGGGACGTTTCGCCCCCGATGTCCTGCTTTCGCCCTCAAATGAGGCCCCTTCCCGCGAGGCTCAGCTCACCGTCATAGGCTTTCCGAAGGGCCTTGGCGTCGGCGCGCGCTTTTCGCCGCTCACGCTCCAGACGTTCGCGGCCAGCGGCCTCTTCAGTCATCGTCGGTTCGACAAGGCTATCGACACGCCCTTCTTCTTCCTGCAGGACCCCTCTGTTGGTGGCTATAGCGGTGCGCCCGTATACGACGTCTCCATTAGAAACCTCGGTGGCGCGGTTGTGACCGGTGACGGCACCCGGTGCTACGGCCTCGTCCACGGCACGCTTGGCGACGAGACCGGCGGCAAGCTATCGGCCGTCGTTCCGATCCAAGCAGTCCTCGAGCTTCTAGCCCAACCCACCTTGCCATAGCCACCTAACCCAGCTTGCAGCGGACTTCGCTGCGCTCGCCGCTGAAGCCACGGTTAGGCCCCTCAGTCGTGCGCCCCACGTTGAGAGCGCAACAGTAGGAACGACCGGTAGCATTCACCTGTGATGGCAGATTCGCGAGATCAGATTCGACTTGGGGCCCAGAGGGTGGCCGCCACCCCTGCGCTCTTGTTCCTCTGTCTAGCGGGCGGCATAGCGTTGACGACGAGTGTGGCCGGGTGCCGGAGCGTCGCGTCAGCCACCCAGGCGGTGCCGTCGCAACCTGCCCACGACGACGGAACCATCGAGTCTCTGGACCTCGTTCTCCGCACTGAGCGGTCGGAGTACTTCAGGCTGACCTATTGGAGCGACGGCCTGCGGGTCAAGGGCTACCTGGGGAGCCCCCGTCACGGGGCGTCCCTGCCAGCGGTGATCTTCAACAGAGGCGGCAACCGGGAGTTCAGCGCCCTGGTAGGGCGAGAGATCGTCCCGCTGGTGGAGGCCGGCTTCGTCGCTGTCGCGTCGCAGTACCGCGGCAACTCTGGAGGGGAAGGACGCGAGGAGTTCGGTGGCGCCGACGTAGCCGACGTTCTCAACCTGGTGCCCCTGCTGAAGCGCCTCCCAAAGGTGAGTCCCGAGCGGATCGGCATGGTGGGGGTTTCGAGGGGAGGAATGATGACCTTCCTCGCGCTGAAACAGGAGACGCTCAGAGGGCGGCACGACATCAAGGCCGCGGCCGTGATCGGTGGTGCCGCCGACCTGCTCGCTTTGGTCGACGCACGCCCCGAGATGATCCAGATTTACCTCGACCTCATCGGACGATGGCCCGCTGAGGCCCCCTATCGGGAGCGTTCGGCGGTCTTCTGGCCGGAGCTGATCAACGCGCCGCTCCTGATCCAGCACGGCGAGTCGGATCAGGAGGTACCGGTGGAGCAGTCCAGGCGGCTCGCCGAACTGCTGACCAACGCGGGGAAGCCGGTCAGCCTCGTCACCTATCCTGGCGACGACCATCCGCTCAGCGCTCACGACTGGGGCTTGCCCGAGACGCTGGCATGGCTCGAGCAACATCTCGGCACACCAGGCGAGGATCACTCGTATGAGAGTCACAAGCAGGCGATGAAGGAGGCCTTTCAAGCTTGGCCGAAGTAGGCTCTCATGCCCCTGCTCTGCCTCGCTTTCACTGGCCCCTGCTGTCTCAAACCCCGAGTTCCCGCCGCCGCGCCGCCCGCCCCGGACCGGGAAGCATTCCACTTCCCGCGCACGAGCTGATTGCACCGTACGCGGAGGGCCCTAACCCAGCATGCAGCGGACTCGCTACGCTCGCCGCTGATGCCACGGTTAGGTTGTCGCCACCCCGGC
>CALBDV010000734.1 GCA_937927565.1 uncultured Holophagales bacterium | reverse complement strand
CCCGACCGGCTGGATGTAGCCGAGCCACTCCTGGTGGGCGCGGAGGGCGGGGTCGTAGGGCATCAGGAGGCTTCCCCGGAGCCGATCAGGGCTACCCCGGGCACGGGACGCCCTGGGAGGTAGCATTGCCCGAGGAGGTGCGTCATCGGAAACAGGTTGAGCGCCGCGCAGATTGAGGCTGCATTCGAAGCCCTCGACCGCGAGCTGGGACGACGGGGAGTCAGGGGGGAGGTCTTCGTCGTCGGCGGCGCCGTGCTCTGCCTTGCGTTCCAGGCACGCACCGCGACGAAGGACGTCGACGCCTGGTTCGCTCCCGCCACCGAGATCCGGGAAGCGGCTGCGGCCGTGGCCGCGAGCCTGGACCTGCCCGAGGACTGGCTGAACGACGGTGCGAAGGCGTTCCTCCCACAGTCCCCCGTCTTCGAACGCTGGAAGTCGTGGGAGAACCTGGAGGTCTCGGTCGCCGACGCACGGACGCTCCTCGCCATGAAGTGCGCCGCCGCCCGAACGGCCGAGGACACCGCCGACATCCGGTTCCTTGCCGGGGTCCTCGGACTGGGGACGGCCGAAGGCATCCTCAAGGTCGTCCTCTCGTTCTATCCCGCCGAGCGTCTGCCCGTGAGGACGCGTCTTCTCCTCGAGGAGGTCTTCGGTGAAGGCGATTGACTGCCTCGCCCGGGCTCGCTCGGAGCCCGAGGCGTTCCAGCAGCCGGTGAACGAGTTCGTCGACGGGTTCCGCCGCGCCAGTCCGTCCGAGAGGCGCGAGCTGATCGCAGACCCGATCGCCGACGAAGGCCCGTTCCAGGGGCTGGTGGCGGCGGTCGTGAGCGCTCTCTGCCGGGAGTCCGGGGCCGCGCCTCCCGAGTGGGTGGGGAACGTCCGGAGCCCGGAGCCGTTCTTCGCGTTTCCCGCCCGGTCCTACGCTCTTCGGGTCAGGCTCCTGTTCGAGTCGCCGCCGCCGTTCCGGTCGCGGAACGTATTCGTTCCGGAGAACTACCTGAGCAGGGCGTGAGGCCATCGGGCAGGCGATCTCGCTCTCACGGAAGTGCCCGAAGGAGACTGAGCCGGTGGAGATAAGCCCCTTCGAAGAGGCGATGTTCACGGTGCTCATTCGCCACGAGGAGGCGCTGAGAGGTCTCGTGAATCCTCCTTGGGCCGAGAAGGTCCGGGTGGTGGAGGCGGCCCGGAGGCGGCTCGACGAGATCAAGAGAGTCTCGCAAGCACTCCTGGCCTCCACTGAAGACCAGACCGGCGAGTCCGGGCCGATCGAGCCCACGACGTAGCCCCTCATCCCGACACCGGCTAGAGAGCCCCGCCTCCTCACTCTTCCTCCGCCGAGTCCGGCTGGTCGAGGAGGAACCGCCAGGCCGGGACGACCTCGATCGCGCCGTCGTCCGTTTCGATCCTCTCGGTCTCGTTCTTCGTGACGATCGTACCGGCCCTGAGCCCCGTCTCGGCCATCGCCGCTTCCAGCGCCGAGGTCTCGCGCTTGCGGGTTCCCGGGTCGACGAGCGACTCGCAGACCTGCACGAGCGCGCGGGGCCGCCCGCGGGCGGGGACGACGAAGTCGACCTCGCGGCCCGTCTTCGTCTTGTAGTAGTAGAGCTCCGGATGCGCGCGCCGGAGCGCGGTGAAGACGAGGTTCTCGAGGAGGTGCCCGGAGTTGACGAGGATCCCCGACGAGACCGACTTCACGAGGGAATGATCGACGCAGTAGACCTTCTTCGGGTTCGTGTTGCGCCGCGCGAGCGAGGCGTCGAAAACGCTCACGCTGTAGAGGAAGTAGGCGTCCTCGAACCACTCGAGGAAGCTCGACACCGCGGCCTTCGGGGCGCTGTGGCCGAGCGACTTCAGGTACCCGGTGAGGCTGTTGCCGGTGTAGAGCGACCCGGTGTGGTCGACGAGCCACCGGGCGAGGTCGGAGACGGCTTTCGGGTGCGCGATGTCGTGCCGCTCGACGAGGTCGCGATAGAGAATGGCATGGAAGTACTCCTGGTGCGTCTTCACACGCAGGCCCTTGTCGAGCCCGACCACTTCCGGGAAGCCGCCGGTTTCCTGGTACTCCTCGAAGGCCTTCTGGACGAGGAGTCGCCTGCGCGTGGAGAGGGGACCGCTGGCGTCGAGGCCCTTCGCGTCGAGGAACTCCCGGAACGAGAACGGGAAGAGCTCCCAGGAGAGCGCCCGCCCGCGCATCTGGGTGGCGATCT
>CALBDV010000733.1 GCA_937927565.1 uncultured Holophagales bacterium | reverse complement strand
CTCCTCGCCGACTTCGAGCGCTTCTTCGAGGCGCTCGTTCCGCACGAGCCCGTCCGTTCGTGGCGGCACAACGACACCGGCGAGGAGAATGCCGACGCGCACGTGAAGAGGCAGCTGATGGGCCGCGAGGCCGTTCTCGCGATCACCGCCGGACGGCTCGACCTCGGGCCCTGGGAGCAGGTCTTCTACGGCGAGTGGGACGGGCGGCGGTCGAAGCGGGTCCTCGTCAAGATCATCGGGGAATGAGCCACGGCGGCATTCAAGCCGCCCCCTCCGCCTTCCACCCCTCCACGGTCAGCCCCATCGAGATGAGCGACTCGGCGAGGCGCCGGGCCGACGCCTCGTCCATCCCCGGCATCTCGAGGTAGCGCGCCGTCACGCTCTCCTCCCGGAGCGCGTCCCGGAGCGGGACGCCGGCGGCGCGCTTGGCCTCGGCGACCCGGCGGCAGAGCTCGAGCCGCCGCACGACGAGGCGGCCGATCTCGCGGTCCACCGAGTCGATCGCCGTCCTGACCCGCTCGATCGAGGGCGTCGCGCCCGGCAGGAGGCCGAAGTCGTCGCAGAGCCGCTCGAGGTCCTCCGGGAGGAGAGCCTGCGGACCGTCGCACCAGGCCGACTCGGGCGCGTCGTGGACCTCGACGATCAGTCCGTCGACGCCGGCGCCCCAGGCGGCGCGGGCCAGACCCGGCACGAGCTCCCGCCGGCCGGACGCGTGGGAGGGATCGGCCAGGAGCGGCAGGTGCGTCAGCTGACGGGCCGCGAGCAGGCCGCCGAGGTCGAGCGTCCCGCGCGTCGAGTTCTCGAACGTCCGGATCCCCCTTTCGCAGAGCATCACCCCGTCGCAGCCGGCGTCGAGGAGGTACTCGGCGGACGAGAGCCACTCGTCGACCGTCGTTCCGAAGCCGCGCTTGAGAAGAACCGGCCGGCCCGCTCCCCCCGCTTCCTTCAGCAGGTCGTAGTTCTGGCAGTTGCGCGCCCCGATCTGGAGGATGTCCGCGAGCTCGGCGACCGGCCCGACCTGCGCGGGAGCCATGACCTCCGTGACCACGGGGAGCCCGACGCCGTCGCCCGCGGCCTTGAGCCAGTGGAGCGCCTGGAGGCCGTGTCCCTGAAAGGCGTAGGGGGAGGTCCGTGGCTTGAAGACGCCGCCGCGAAGGGCCGTCGCCCCGGCGCGCGCCACCGCCCGGGCGAGACGGTGGACCTGCTCTTCCGATTCGACGGCGCACGGGCCCGCGATCACCGCGCGGGCTCCCGCGCCGACGCGAAAGCCGCGCACGGAGACGACCGTCGGCGGGACCAGGTCGGTCGCGCGCGGGAGCGCCTCCACCCGCGGGCGACGGGTGACGTCGGGCGGGGGACCGAGCCAGACCGCCCCCTTCGCCTTCGACTCCCGGAGGGCGGCCGCGACCGCCGGGAGGAGGGCTTCCGGCACGATCGCGAAGGCGGGCGCCCCCGCCGCCGGGAGGACCTCGACGCCCGACTGCCGGAGGGGCGCGGCGAGACGTTCCGTCGGGACGCGGAGGACGCGGGGGGCTGGGCCTGCCGCCGACGGCACCGTCTGCCGCGAAAGACGCCAGAACCGCGTTCCGTTCGGCTTCAGGTCGGAGACGTCCTCGAGCAGCGGGACGAGGCCCGCCTCGAGGGCCGCTTCCTCGGAGCAGACGGCCGCCCTCCCGCCCCCCTGCGCGGCGACGCGCCCCGCGGCCTCGGCCGTGTCCTCCGCAGCGATCACGACGGCGCCCAGCCTCGCCAGGAGCCCTTCGCACTGCCTGAGGACGGGCGGCTGCGAGACGACCTCCGAGATCTCGGCGAGCGCGACGCCGCGCGGCGCCGCGAGGACGAGGCGCATCGAAACCTCGACCTCGGCGAGGACTGCGACCGCCAGCCCGCCGTCGACGGCCCGCACGAGGGCCGACAGCGCCTCGTCCACCGGGCCGATGACCCGGTCCACCGCCGGCAGGAGGGCCTCGTCGACTTCTCCCGTCGCGAGCGCCTCGAGAAGCGCGTCGAACGTCTCGAGGGGTATGGGACGGCCGCAGCGCGCGGCGGCCCGCGCGCCGAACGAGCCCTCTCGTCCCTGGAACCCGGCTCGGACGATCCGGCGCTCGCAAACGTCTCCGGTCTTGCTGGTCTCGATCGGGGTCGTCATCGGGGCCTCCTTCGAATCACTCCTGAAAACGAAGAAGCCCCCCTCCGCCATCTCGGGGAGGGGGGCTTCGTTGATGCCCTGCGTCTGCCGTCGTAACCGTTCTAGCTAGCGGCGCGCATCCCTCTCCTTCGCCGGCGTATAGACGCCGTCGAGGAACCCGGTGAAGGCGGTAAACGAGAAACGCGTCACGACCCGGAGAACAGTACCGCGCCTGTCAAGAGGGTCATTTCTTCCCGTCGTCGATGAGGATCCAGGAGAGGACGACCGATACGACCGACACGACGAGGGCGCCGAGGAATGCCGTCCAGAAGCCGTCGACGTGGAAATCGATGCCGAAGGCCTGCCCGAGGCGAGCGGTCATCAGCAGCATGACGGCATTCAGGATGAGGGTGAAGAGGCCGAGCGTCAGGATGAGGAGGGGGCAGGAAAGGAGCTTCAGGAACGGCCTCACGAGCGCGTTGAGGACGCCGAAGACGAGGGCGATGAGGAGCAGCGAGGTGACGCTTCCCGCCCGGATCCCTGGAACGAGCCAGGCCGCGGCCCCGAGGGCGAGAGCGTTGATGACGACGCGCAGGATCAGCTTCATCGGAGAAGTCTCCTTCCGGACCCGGAACGATACCGCGCGACGCCACGGTCCGCCTCGCCCCGGGACCGCGCGTACACTCGTCGCACCCCGCTGCGGCACGCTCCGGGACGAGGTGAGCCTCATGGATCGCAAGTACCGCCAGAGCGGCTACCAGGACAACGCCCCCTCCACCCCCCGCGGCCCGTCGGGACCCTTCGAGGATCGCCCGGCGCGCCTGGAGGGCGCTCCGCGCGGCCGGAGCGCGGGCCGCCCCAGCGTGGAGGTCTTCCGCTGCCGCGGCTGCGGGGAGAAGAACGACCCGGCGGTCGCGCCGGCAGCCGTCTGCGTGAAGTGCAAGACCCCGCTCCACGCCTGCGCGCAGTGCCGTCACTTCGACGGCGGGGCCCAGTTCCAGTGCCGGCAGCCGATCCCGACCCCCATCTCCGCCAAGTCGCGGGCCAACGACTGCACCTTCTACGAGCCTGCCGTCACGCTCGACCTGACGGGGCGCAAGGCGACCGACACGCCGGACCAGGCCCGCTCCGCCTTCGACAAGCTCTTCGGCAAGAAATAGGCGC
>CALBDV010000732.1 GCA_937927565.1 uncultured Holophagales bacterium | reverse complement strand
TCCTCTGGTTCCTCCGCGACTTCATCGACCCCGCCCCGATGAACGCCGTCTTCGCGTCGCTCGGCCTGCCGTTCAAGTTCGACGCCGAGTTCGTCACGGTGATCAACGGGGGGACGATCATCCTCCTCCAGGTCTTCGTCAGCCGGATCGTGAAGAACCTCAAGCCCCTGCCCACGATGCTGGGCGGAGTGGCCATCGGCGCCCTCGGATTCCTCTTCCTCGCATTCGCAGAGAACGTCTGGCTCTTCATCGCCGGTATCGCCGTCTTCTCGATCGGGGAGATGACGGCCCACCCGAAGTACTACAGCTACGTCGGCCTCGTCGCCCCGCAGGACAAGAAGGCCGTCTACATGGGCTACGCGTTCCTCTACGGCGTCTTCGGGAGCCTCATCGGCTCCTCGCTCGGCGGCGCCCTCTACGGCACGTGGCTCAAGCCGCTCGCCGGGTCGCCCGAAGGCCTCGTCGCCTCCCGGAACTTCTGGCTCCTCTTCGTCCTCCTCGACGTCTTCGCCGTCGTCGGGCTCTTCTTCTACAACCGCGCGTTCGCCCACGACACGCCGGAGGCGACCGCGAAGGCCCGGACGATCATGATCGGCCTCTACAGCCTCTTCGTCGTCGTCGGCCTCTTCTTCCTCTGGATGGCGCTCTTCGGCGGCGAGGAAGTCTCGTACAAGACGCTCGTCCAAGCCTTCATCCTGACGCTCCTCGGCGTGGGAGGGGTCCTGATCAGCCGGAGCCGGACGACGGGGAAATAGACGGGGCGCTGCTCTACGCGAGCAACCTGTAACCGATGCCACGGACGGTGACGATCGTTACCGCACCGTTGCCGGCGCAGAGCTTCTTTCGCAGGCTCAGGACGAAGTTATCGACGGTTCGGTGGTCCACGTTGACATCCTCGCCCCACACCCGGTCGAGGATCTCGTCGCGCGAGAGGGCGCGTCCCCGATCGCGGACGAGGCAGAGAAGCAGATCGAGCTCCGTGCGGGTCAGGTCGACGGGGCTCCCCCCGGGGTCTCTGAGCTCGCGCGCCGCCGGGTCGAGCCGGAAGCCGCCAAACGGGATCGCCTCGTCGGGAGGAGCGCCGTTCCTCCGGAGCAGGGCCTTCGTCCGAGCGAGGAGTTCCCTCAGCCGGTAGGGCTTCCCCAGGTAGTCGTCGGCTCCGGCGGCGAACCCGCGCACGAGGTCCTCTTCAAGCGTCCGGGCCGTGAGCATCAGGACGAGGGGCGTCCGCCCCTTCTCCCGAATCCGGCGACAGACATCGTAGCCGTCCGTATCTGGGAGCATCAGATCGAGGATCACGAGATCCGCTGATTCCGCCGCCAGGCTCTCCAGGGCCTGGCGCCCGAGCCCGACGGACTCCACCCGGTACCCCTCGGACGCCAGGTTATCCGCGAGCACCAGCCGCAGGCTCTCGTCGTCCTCGACGATGAGGATCTTCGGCGCGCTCGCGCTCACGGCAGCGGGAGGCTCATCCCGAACGTCGTTCCCCCGGGTCCCGATTCCACGATCCGGATTGTCCCCCCGTGAAGGGCCATGACCTTCCGGCAGATCGCGAGACCCAGGCCGCTTCCCTGCCGCGAAGGCCCTCGCGCGTCGCTGGCCCGGAAGAAGGCCCGGAAGACCTTCGCCCCGGTTCCGGGCGGTAGGCCGTTCCCGTTGTCGGAAAACGCGAGGTCGACCCAGCCCCCTCTCCGCGTCGCCTCGACGCGGATCCGGACGGGACGCCGGGACGAGTATCGCCAGGCGTTCTCGTAAAGGTTCGAGAAGAGGAGGTATAGAAGCTCGGAGTCCGCACGGAGCCACGTTTCCGAGGCGCCCTCCGTGGAGAGAGCCACCTCGCGTCCCTCGCCCCTGTCCCCGTGGACGGTCCCGAGGATCTCCCCGAGGTTCACATCCGACAGGTGCGGTCGCACCTTCCCCTGGGAGATCCGGTTGAACGAGAGGATGTTCTCGACGAGAAAGCTGAGCCGGTCCGCCTCCCTCACGATGCGCGCCGGGTAGCCTTGCCCGTCGGGATCCGCCCCGAGCTTCTTCTCGAGCGTCTCGGCGAGGAGTCGCACCGACGCCAGAGGCGTCCGGAGCTCGTGGGAGACGGTTGCCACGAAATCCGCCTTCAGGTCGACGTACCGCCGTTCCAGGCGGATCCAGAGGACTCCGAGCAGGACGAGGAGGACCGTCAGAAGGGCGCAGAAGGCGGCCCAGCCCGACTTCGTCCGGTAGTTTCGCCGGGCCTGGGCGAGCTCCTCCTCGAAGGACCGCGATTCCACCCTCACAGACAGGCGCGATATCGGCACGGACGCCGCCGCGTTCGCCAGGACGAGCCGACCGTCCGCGGGCAGGAGGCCGTGCCGGCTCATCCGGGCCGACACCTCGGCGAGGAGCCCCTCGGGCGGCAGAAGGACTCCGCGAGCCGTGCCGTCGGGCCTCGGCTCCACGTACCAGCGCCCGGTCGCGACGAGCGACGGCTCCTTCAGGCCGGCCGGGACCTCGACCTCGTCTCCGGCGGGCTCCGTCACCCGGGCGTCGAAGTCGTCGTGAAGCGTTCCCGTCGTGGCCGAGAGCTGTCGGATCCGGTCGGCGAGGAATTCGAAGTCGCGTTTCCCGAGCCGTTCGCGCTTGCCGAGGAGAGCGCGCTGGAGCCCCGACATCTCCCCGCCCCGGCCGTCGGAGAGCCCGTCGCGCAGGAGGCCGCGCAGGAGTTCGGCCCTCGGCTGGCTCCGCTCGCGCAGTGCCTCGAGCGCCGCGATCGCGAGGGGAAGGTCCTCGTGCGCGGGCAGGACGAAGAGCATCCGGTGCGCGAGGAGGCTCCGGAAGGCGTCTTCGATTCCGTTCCGGTCATCCTTCGCGAGCGCCTCCGACAGTCGCTGGAAGAGCGCCAGCCGCTCGGCGAGGGGCGATGCGGCCTCCGCCCGGGGCCACCGACCGCCGCGAAGCGCCAGCAGAAGGGTTCGAGCCGGAGAAGCCACGCCGGGCAGGACCGGGGTGCGCCGCGGGAGGACGACCCGGCCCCCCACGACGAGCAGCAGGTCCTGACCGGGAACGAG
>CALBDV010000731.1 GCA_937927565.1 uncultured Holophagales bacterium | reverse complement strand
GCGATCGTGAAGAACGTCGCCGACCCGGACCGGGCCGCGAGGATGTCGTCGGCGGTCGACGACATGGAGCGGCTGATCCAGGAGGCCGTGGCGTTCGCCGGAAAGCTGAACGTCGAGCTCTCGCCGATGCTGAAGGACTACGGCGCGACCCGCGAGGTGATCGAGGCGAAGTTCGCCGAGCTGAACGTCGAGAGGGCCGTCCTCGCAGAGAAGATGTTCGAGGCCCACCTGGCGTTCAAGGCGGCTGCGACGGCGGCGGAGTGGAAGAAGCTCCGAAAGGTCGAGGAGCGGGCCCTGGTGGAAGCGCTCGCGAAGTCCCTCCAGGGGGAAGAGCCGGCAGGGAAGGAAGGTTGACGATGATCGTCGCCGCGCTCCTCACCCTCCATTTCCTCCTCGGCGGCCACGCGCTGATCGGGTCGGACCTCTTCGCCAAGAAGAACGACTCGGTCGTGAAGCAGGTCGTCCGCGACGAAGCCCGGAAGACGGAAGCGCTGCGGACCCTCGAACAGGCGAGGAAGCAGCTCGACGAAACGACGAAGAGGGTTTCCCGGACCTCCAAGGAATTCCAGAAGGCCGACGAGGACCAGGCGGCCGGCCGGGCCGAGCTGCAGGCGTTCGTCGACTCGGTGAACGAGGACCGCGTCCGGGCGCAGAAGGATGCCCTCGACAGCATCTTCGCCCTGCGGAAGGTGTTGACCGAGGACGAGTGGAAGGCCGTGTTCGCGCCGCCGGCGAAGTGAGAGACCCGGGGCCGTTCCGGGCGGGCTGGAGCGCGGAGGAGAGTCTGCTCCAGGCCAGCTTCGGCTCGAACCGACACCAACCGAGGGGAAGGCCGATGGCTCCCTCGGGCTGTCGTTCCTGACCCTCTCGAACACCCGGGAAGGGGCCATCCCGGGAATGACGGCCGCGACGGAAGGCGGATACCGGACAACGTGGTTCCGCGGTCCGGCACGGGGAGACGCGGCCGGGCAGGAAGGACCGTGTGGCGGAGGGAAGCGCTCGTGACACGGCCAGGCCGCGTCACGAGCGCCCGCGGGTCTAGGGCTCCTCGACCGGGCTCCAGCTCTCGTCCGGGTCGAAGCGCTCCATCACCTTGAAGACCTCGAGCGTCCCGGGCCCGAGGTCCTTCTCGTAGACGACGCCGTCGTGGCTCACGATGAACGTCTTGATACCGGTCACCTCGTAGTCCGCAGGGGCCGCCACGAGGGCGAACCCGCCGATCATCGCCCCCTGGACGACGAAGTCGAGCTCACCGAGAGGGGCCGAAGGGCCCTGCCCCCTGAGAACCTTGAAGTGGTATCCGTGGTACGGCTCGTTGAGCTTGCCGTAGCCCTCGGCAATGGCGCGGGCCACACCTTCGGCCACGGGCCCGGCCCAGGTTCCGTCCGGGTTCTGCCACGCGAGGCCGTCCTGGCGGCCCGGTGTGGCGATGATCCGCTGGGCATATTGGTTGACGCGCGAACCGTCTCGTCTCTGAGAGGCGTACTCGAGCTGCGCGTCGACGAATTTTCGGCAGACCTTGATGGCATCCAGCTCGTTCTGCCCGATGCGGCGCAGGAGGACCTCGAGCCGGCCAGCCTCCGTGTCGAACCGCCAGCCCTTCCCTTCGTTCACGACCGGGATCGGCATCGGCCAGTCGTCGGACCCGACGGTCAGGGTGGCGACCTTCGGGTCCGCCGGGTCGGGGACGACGGCGAGCTTCTCCCGGGCCTTTGCGGCCCAGGCCTTCGCCTGGTTGCGGTCGAGGACCTCGTCCTGGGTGACGACGATGTCGATTCCGTCGGGGCCGAGAATCTCCTTCAGCGCCGTGACGTCGAACTTCTCCGCGGCGACGACGAGCGCGTCAGCCGCGGCCTTCGCCGAGGCGAACGTTCGCTGGGCCGGTTTCGCGGGAGCGGCGGCCGCGAACGCGGTCGAGGAAAAGACGAAGGCGCCGAGCGTGCCGGCGAGGATGGAGGAGACTGCTCTCGAGTTCATGACGTTCACCTCACCGCCTCCTTCCGCCGCCGCCGCCGCGGCTCCCGCCGCCTCCGCCGCCGCTGCGGCCTCCGTAGCTGGAAGCGCCGCGCGAGCTGCTGGCCTTTGCGCTGCTCCCGCTGAATCCGCTGGAGCTCCCACCGCCGAACCCGCCGCCTGAGCTTGCGCGGGAGCTGCTGCTCGCGGAGGGACTGGCGCCGGAGCCGCGGCTTCCGGAGCTGCCGCCCCGATCCATGGAGCCCGCGCTCGCTCCGCCGGACGACGGGAAGCTCCCGCCGCTCAGGCCGGGCTGCTTCCCTCCGCCGCTCGCGCCGCCGCGCCCCTGCTGGCTGGCGCTTGCACCGCCTCGCGACTGCTGGCTCGCGCTCGCCCCGCTGCGACCCTGCTGCCCGGCGCTGGCGCCGCCTCGGCTCTGCTGGCTCGCCGAGGCGCCGCCCCGGGTCGACCCGCCGTACTTGCTGGCCGTCGCCTTGTTCGAGTAGGGCGCGCCGCCCCGGTGCTGGGAGTTGTGCGACCAGCTGTTGCCGCCGCCCCGGTTGCCGCTGTTGATGTTCCCGGTGTTGATGTTCGTGTTCCTGTTGAAGTTGTTGTTCACGTTGATGTTGACGTCGTTGTGCCCCCAGCCGCAATGCCCCCAGGCGCCGCCCCAGACGGCCGCGCCGATCATGACGCCGGCCGTGAATGTCATGAAGGCCGCGCCAGGGGGGTAGGGCGGGTAGTAGATGGGCGGGTACGGGTAGACCGGCGGCGGATAGACGACGGTCGGGCTGTAGCTCGGCACGTAGATGATCTCGGGGTTGGCGGGCTCGACGATGATGACCGTCTTCTGCTCGACGACCTTCGTCTCGACCTTCTGCTGCTCGTTGGTCTTCAGCGCGCCCTTGTCCTGGGCCTTCTTTCGCATCCGCTGGCACGACTCCATCACGTCCGCCTGCTGGTCGAGGAAGGCGTTGCCGAGGTCAGTGGTCCACTGGATGTCGTCGGCGAGCCGCTTCACGGCATCGGGGAAGGCGGCCATCGACTGGACGGCCGGGTCCCACGGCTGCTTGGCCACGGCGTCGGCGAGGGCCTTGTCCTTGAGGTTCGAGTTCTTCGTCAGCCACTGCTGGAGCTGGATGATCTCGAGAGGGTAGGTAGACGCCGCGAGGCACTGGGCGAGGAGCGGGTCGGGGTAGAGCGCGATCGGCGCCACGAGCGAGTCGAGCTTGTCCGGCGAGAGCTTCACCGGGGCGTCGGCCGCGGCCGCCGGTGTCGCCGGTGCGGCGGGTGCCGTCTGCGCCAGGAGCGCACCCTCGCCCGGAACGAGGAGACAGGCGCACGCCAGCGCGATGGCGCC
>CALBDV010000730.1 GCA_937927565.1 uncultured Holophagales bacterium | reverse complement strand
CGAGCGCGGCGAAGCAGCGCGAGTCCGCTGCACGCCGGGTTAGGCTTCCGAGTTGTGGGCACGGGCGGGGGATGCGAGTTCCATGACGAGTGTGGTGCCCCGGAAGCCGGCCTTCTCGTAGAGCGCGATGGCGACGTGGTTCCCGGGTGCGACAGCTAGGGACGCGGACGGCAGGCCCGAGGAGCGATGCCAGATGAGGAACTGCTCGAGAAGGGCTGTACCGATGCCGCGACGACGACACACTGGTGTGACGAACATGCTTTCCAGCCCCGAGACCGCGCCTCGCGGCCCGGAACGGACCCCCGCTACGAGATAGCCCACGGGAACGGAGCCGTCGTGTGCGACGAGAGCGAGGCCGTCGCCGTTGATGCGCGCGAGCAGGTATGCCTGGCCGGACGGTGACGACGCGAAAGTCTTGTCTGCATTGTCGTCGTAGCCACTGACGCGCTCAGCGGCACAGAGGGCGGCGTGGAGCTCCTGAAGCACCGGGAGGTCATCAGGGGTCGCAGGACGGACGACGATGCTGTGCGACATGAGTGACCGTGATGGCCTAAGGAAGCCTAACCGCAGCGTCAGCGGCGAGCGAAGCGACGTCCGCTGCACGCCGAGTTAGGCGGCGACGAGGATGGCCAGCAGGAGGCTGATGAAACCGCGCTATTGCGGCCGGCACTTCGCCGCCAAGGCACGCCTACCGTGGGTTCCTTTGTGACAACCGCGCCTTCTGAAACTCAAGGAACCTGCGACGTAGAATCTCGACCCTTCCCACTATGCTGCCTTGGTTATCAGTGCTCCTGTCAAACTTGTCGTACAGAACTAGCTCCGCGTCGACCCTGCCAGTTCCCGAAGCGGCGAGCTTCCGATTGCGCTTCCGTCGCTCCTGCACCTCCAAGAGGAACTCCCTCATAAGCCCCTGAGCATCGATGGGCGCTTCACGGACGAACCAGTAGTACACAGGCAATGGTCCAGCCGAACGAAGGAGAACGTCGTGGGACTCGAACACGTACGCCATGCGGGTTAGGATCTTCTCCACTCTCGATGTCGCTCGCTCAAACTCAGCCGTCTTGGCCTCGGCGAGTCGCCCCTCCAGAACAAAGCGGTCCAAGTTTGGCTTCTGTGTGCCCACCGGCTGACCGCGAAATTCGAGCAAGAGAAGCTTAGCGGCTGCGTTTAGGTCCTGGCGTCGTGCGATAGGAAACGTCGTGCATTGTTTAAAGAGACCGTGCGAGGAAATTCGTCGCACAAGCTGAGGCACAATGCCGCCCATCGCGTTACGAACCTCGGCGCCCGTGAGTGGTTTGCTCGTGTTCAGTCGCACAAACAACTCATTGATCTTGGCCTCATCATCCGTAATCACACGCATGACAGAGAGGTTGAAGTTGGAAATCTTGCTCGCAGCCTTCGGATGGTTTTGAACGAGGTCGCGATAGAACAGACCGCCGAGGCGGAGCGCTGGGTCAGACGTCCACTCAAACGTCGGAGCGAGAGGTAGTTTGTTGTCGAAAAAGTCGAAGATAGCCCCGAAGCGCTGTTTTCCGTCTATCACGGCGTACGGCTTGCGTGCGCTGCGAAGGGTGGTCGGCCCAAAGGTGAAGTCCGCAACATACAGTTTGGGCACATCATAACCATTGAGAATTGAGTCCAGCAAGAACTGGCGATCACTCGTACTCCAGAGTCGGGCCCGTCGTTGATAAGGGGGGTCGAGATCGATATCATCTCGCTGATCGAACCACCAGCCCAATGTGCGCGCGTCGAAAGTGTGGACCTCGAACATGCTTACACCTTAAACCCGAAGTGGCGCCGCAGTTCCTTAGCAAAGCCCGAAAGGTCGGGGTAGACCATCGAGTCTGTGTAGCCGATGCCAAACAGGGAATCGCGCAGCACAGGAAGGTCTATCACCGGGAAGACAAACTTGGTGAGCGCGCACGGCGGAAACGCCTTTTCTTCGAAGATCTCTTCCATTGGACGAGTGTTATGGCCGAACACCGTAAAGGCGCCGCGTTGAGCGACTATGCGCTGGCTATTGTAGAGCCCTGAGATGGCGACCGGCTCGGAGGCCAAGGTTTTCATGTCGAAGGTGGGCTTGTAGCCATCGATCAAGGGCGTGTCAGATATCGTTAGGACGCGGCCTTTCCAGTAGGGGCTCAGAAGATGGCTGTTCCAAGCCTGTGTGTTGAGCACCCAAACCGCAGCATCCCCTGAGAAGACCCCGGCGACCTCGTGCATCTCGGCATCCGTAATTGCGAAGTAGAGCGCTATGAATGGGCTTTCAGACCAGTCGAGCAAGCGCGTTGGCACTCCGTAGTGCTGCATTAGAAAGAGGAACTCCCAGTCGCTTGAAAGGATCCGGTCTTGGTAGGGGATGCTTCTGTGCCGAAAGCGGTTTAGGAGGCGGCCCTCCAATTCGATGAGGTCAGATGCTGTCGTCACGGT
The DNA here is from genome assembly GCA_937927565.1 of uncultured Holophagales bacterium. Lineage (GTDB taxonomy): Bacteria > Acidobacteriota > Thermoanaerobaculia > UBA5066 > UBA5066 > UBA5066. The sequence goes on along the minus strand of CALBDV010000730.1, from coordinate 8,076 downwards.
GGGGTGCCGATAGAGCGAGGGGAGCAGTTTGTGCGAGGCCTTTCCGACGCCGCGATACCAGGTCGGTGCCTCCGTGTTCGGCTTCAAGGCCTCGACGAGCTCTGTGAAGCGTTGGAGGGTACGTACGATCTCGACGTGAGGTGATGGCATGGAGTACTCCTAGCGCGCAGGAGGTTCGTCCGGGGCGGCCAAACAACGATTCGGCCGCGAGTGAGCGGAGCATACAGTCTCGTCGGGCAGTAGGGGCTCAGGTGCACTTGGTACGGTGCCTGAGGCGCTGCCGCTCGGCGGCGGGAGGCCGTCTGCTGCCGACTGTCCGCTGCAACGCTCTCCATAGGCTCTTCGCACGAATCTACATCCCTTCTCCTGAGAGGGAATCCGCCGGAAGGCCCTGAGTTGCCGGCATCGTAGCCAGCGGATCTAGTTTTGCCCGTACATCGCCCATCTGTTCATCCGTTCTATCAGTTTCTGACCAACAAGGACCGCTCCTCCGACGACAGAGACTACCACTCCGCTAATCGTGACCAATGGTCCAGCTACGAAGGCGCCGACAATGGCGGCTGGGACGCCAATGTAGGTGGAGTATTCACCGATTGTCGCAAGACTCTTTGCATTCTTCAGGCTTCTTCGAGCAGCATCGACATCGCCGAGAACAGTGGCTGCTGATTCCGCTTCATTGAGCCGAACGGATTCGGACCACAGCGCCAGCCTATGTCTGAGGTCCTGCCCTTCAGGAGAAGTCGCCATTGCGATCGTCTCCCGGAGGGAAGTCCCTATGGGGACTCGTCGAAGGCCCTTGCAGGCTATTCTCAACAGCAACATCCGATCGGCGCTTGTCTCGGCCAGGGACAACCCCGCAAGCGAAGCCGCCATCGTGTCTAGAGGCAGGGCACTCAATGCTCCGACCTCGAGCGAGTGGGTCAAGACCCGCCGGTAAGCATTGTGGCAGTCAAGAACTGGCTTGAATGCGGAGTAGGCCTCTTCGGTTGCAGTCCATGCGGCAAGCTGCTCCTGTGAGTACTCCTCTGGGGCAATGGGAATGACGTTCCTGAGCGCCATCCGGATCTTCAGTTCCTCGAGTGTCGGGCCTCCTGCACCCTCTAGCGTGCTATATGCAGTCATGAGGCTTTCGTAGCGTTCGAGAAGGTCCTCTTGTGACCACCTGTGTCCCCGAGCGCGGAGCATGGCAAGCGCCAAGGCAGGCGATAGTCCCGGGGCCTCGATGAGATCCTCGTCCAGTCCAGGATCACGCGGAACCAGGAGTTCCCGTTCGAATAGCTCCCCACGCCATTCGCGGGGAAGCCAAAATGGGGCAAAGACCTTCCCGCTCAGGACGACATGCTCCAGCGCGTGGGCGAGGACGCCCTGGTCCGGTGGTGATCGCATCACTCGTCGAACGAATCCGTCTCCAATTGTCGGATCGCCGTCGAGTAGCCCCTCCTGTACCGCGGCGTAGAGGAGTGCGTGGACCATCGGCTCATCGAGTACCGTACCAGTGGGAAGATCAGTTGAACGCATTGTGTGTCCTTCGATGGGCCTCGCCTAACCGCAGCATCAGCGGCGAGCGCAGCGAGTCCGCTGCATGCCGTGTTAGGCCCGGCCGTTGGTCTTGGCTCGTGGTCGAAAAGGCCGTGCCACTCCCGGCGGGCCTGCTGGAGCGCGTTGAAACGCCGCGCTGATTGCTATTGTAGAAAGGGCTGGGCAGTGGAGCCCGCTGCCAGGGCCGCGCGAAAGACACGTGCGTACTCCTCGCCAACGCGCGCCCAGACGTAAGGCCTCATAGCGGAATGGGCGCGTACCATCTCGGCCCGCAGGGCGTGCCGATCGCGAATGGTGTCACGAATCACTTCGCACAGATCTTCCGGGCTATCGGAGCGTGCCAAGTGGATACCCGGCGTACGGGCCGCCATCCGATGAGCGTAGGCGAATGAGGTTGCGACGACCGGGCGCCCCAACGCGAGCATCAACGGGAGCACCCCACTGGAGGCCTGGTCCTTCTGCGTGTAGGTGACAAGACCAAGGTCTGCGGCCGTGATGTGTTCGATCAGTTGAGGCAGCGGTAGGTAGTCCTCCACCCAGGCGACGTCGTCCGTGAGGCCAAGATCGTCGACGAGAGCGCGGACCTCCTCACGGTACAACGTGCCATGTCCGTACTGTGCCTGGCCTCGGCCAAGGAGTAGATACCGGAACGACTTCTGCGTGCGCTTGAGGAGCGCGAGGGCGCGGAGAGCCAGGTGATAGCCCTTCTTCGGCCTGAGGTGACCGGACGACACAAAGACCACGTCAGCGCCGAAGACTCGTCGGAGTCCGGTTTCAGCAGGGTAGCGGAACGGGGTATCGGGCACGCCGTGCCTTATCACCTCAATTCCGTTGACGGGAATAGTCGTGAAGGATGAAAGGACCGAGGCGTCCTCGTCTGATAGAACAACGGTTCTTGTGCTGTGGAGCAGGAGCCTCTGGAGGATTGCGATTCGTCGGGGTGTGAGGGAGGGGGACACTGTGTGGAGGGTGGTGACGAGGGGCTTCCGAATGGCCGCCACGAGATCGAGCACGTACTCCCCGTCGTCGCCAGCGAAGATCCCGAATTCGTGCTGCAGAGACACGAGGTCGCACGGGCCGCTGTTGACGACTGCCGCCATCGCGGCGTACTCCTGTCGTGACGCGACGTCAGCGGCCAAGGTGCCATCGGAGCCGAGCGGAGCGACCGAGATATCTCTGCCGGCAAAGACCATCCGGAGAGGGGAAGACTTCCAAAGCGGGAGGCTATCTATGAGGTCCGCCACGTATGTCGCGATACCGCACTGGGTCGGCGCGAAGGTGCTGACATGGCAGGCGGTCGGGGACATCGTCGTCAGGCCAACTTCAAAACGACATCGGTGAACCGCACGTCAAACTCATGCTCGTCTCCCCAGGCGATGGCTATAAGGCGGTCTGCAATCGTCGGGTTGATGTGCAGCCGATGAACGGTCGCCCCATCGACAGCGATGGAGAACACGTAATCTGCGCTCATCCGGATTTCAATTGGCAGCGGGCGGGGGGATTCGTAGTCGAGCAAGGACCGGTTGACTCCTTGGCGCAGACCGTTGTAGTAACTCGTGAAGAAGAGCGTGCTTGAGTCGGCGTTCTTACCGACATGGACGAGCAGGTTAGCTTCATCACGTGACGGGATCGCGCTATCGCCGAACTCCCTACCTCCGAGAGGAAACAGCTTGAACCCGAAGCGAAAGTACGGAGACTCTGAGTACAGACTGCCGGCGAGGGCGAATGGGCGAGACGAGTACCTCTCCAGCGGAATCGGGAGGTAGTCGGCCCATTGGGGGTACACGTTCCTTCGTGCGCGCCAGGAGCCGATCACTATCTGAGAAGGGCCAGAGGGATCGTGTGCCGGCAGGCTTTGCTTGACCGGGCGAGCCGTCATGAGCTCTCGCACGGTCTTCAGAAGGTGGTTGCGCAGTTGGATTTGCAGCTCGTTCGAATCCCTGAAGGTCCAATGCAGTAGACCAAGCTCCTGAAGGCGCCGCCGGAAGCGCTGAATCTGGAGCAGTTCGTATGCATCGATCGCGGACAACCGAACGTCCGGATCATGGAAGTAGAACATGATGTGGACTGTCTCAGGCCGTTCGATGAAGCGCGCCCATGCGCGGTCAAACTCTTCGACTGTTCCTGAGAGCGCCCTGCCCGTGGGCGAGCCGAAACGAGTGCTCATCAGGCCGAGAAGGATGTCATAGTCGCCAAGCTGGCGATTGATAACGTCCTGGCCGTCTGCCCCGGCGGCGGGGTAGGCGTCTGTTTTCCAATCGAGTAGGTCGATGCGGAAGTGCTCGTCCCGACCGTTAGTGCGGTTCAAGTCATCGACGGCGGCCCGAATGGCCTCTTTCGGAGCCACTGTGTCGGATGGCGCGGCTACGAGCATGCGAACTATGCGGGCGTGTTTCTTCACGGGTGGTTCCTCTTGAGCGCGACAGAAGGCGGAAAGCCTCGGACTCGCACAACCGACGCAACAGCGGCGAGCGAAGCCGGTCCGCTGTATGCCGTGTCAGGCCAGAGCCGGGTGGGCGCCAAGAGACCGCCCTCTTACTTGGGCTTGCGTTCGCGTCTCGGCGATGGCGCGGAGGCCTCCTGGTTGGTCGAACAGAGCCTGTTGAGGGTGTCTCCCAACATGTCGGGAAGATGCCGGAGGATCATGAAGGACTCATCGTCATCAGGGCCCATCAACTCGTGTCCCCACGGTCCTCGCATGGACATCTTGGCGACTCGCTCGAAGGTTTCCCGGGCCGTCTCGATGTGATGGGGATCGTTCGTCTTGAGTGCGTGGTACAGCTCTAGGCCGACTTCGTATAGCCATGGCATCTCGTCGCGGAAGAGGCTAATGAACATTAGCCAGCCAGCAGCCCGAACATCAGGGGCATCGGCGGAGCCTGGATGGAAGAGCATTTCCTCGAGCATCATGGGATGGAAATGACGCATACGCCGCAGTCCGCCCCGTTTTGTGACTCGGCGCAGTCTCCCCTCGACCATCTCGGGAAGCTCTCCGACCATGACCTTGACTTCCTCGAACATCTTCGCGATGGCCGTCTCGCCGACCTGCCCCTGCGGCTGCACCTCGCCGGCATCCGCGCGGCCCGCGAGGAGCTTCTCAACGTGTTCGCGGAATACCTTGACCTGCATGCGGACAGCTTCCTCTCGAGGGGCGGCATCGGGATTGCGCTGCAGCAACTGAAGGACGAGCTTCGTGAGCGAATCCTCGTCGCCGCTGCAATTTTGAAACTGCGCGAATGGCCCGGTGCTGACCTTCTCGAGCGGAACACCTAGGGCCACGCCGAAGACCACCGACTCCAACTTGCCCTTAGCGACCCCCGCCTCATAGAGGATCCATGGCCGGTCTATGCTCTTCTGCGTTAGCAGGGCCACGACGTCTGTGGCGTCGCCCAGCTTCGACATGATGGCCTTGTACCACTCTGCGCCGAATTCAATTCCTGCAGTACCCTTTCGATCCGATGAGCGAAACGACTTCAGCGTGCCGCCGCTGACATCAGAGAGGAGATTGCCGAACTCCTCAGCGAGATCGGCATCTCGGCTGTCATGGCTGACGAAGACAAGTGACTTGGGGCGGAGGGCACGGGCAGGTGGCACGAGCGCTGTAGTCTGTTCGGCCTCGGGTGGCTTCGTGGGGGTCGGACGTTTAGTCAACAGGCACCTCCGTAGGTAATTGTGAACGGCAATCGGGTCCGTGGCAGAGCGCCAGGCAGGAGCTTGCGCGGGGCCTAACCGCAGCATCAGCGGCGAGCGAAGCGAGTCCGCTGCATGCCGTGTTAGATGCTTTGCGGGCGACCGGCCGGGACGGCGAAGGCATCCAGAAGGGCCAGCTGTTCCTCAGGCGTGTTCGAAATCTCCGTCGTGGCGCCTTCCAAGAAGGGACTGCGCGGGAAGGGGAAACAGACGAAGACCTCTTTCATATTGCGATGTGCATAGTAGATCTCAGCAAGTACACCGGGAGAGACCTTCTCGGTCATGTAGTACACGACAACCGCGTCGGACTGATCGATAAACTGGTAGTCGCGTGCGACGGTCCTGCTCTTAATGGCGGCCTTTGCGCTCGCAGTTAGCTCCTTGATTGTCTTCGGCAAGTCCTTCCCAGTGACAAGATCCATGTCGCGGATCGCGAGAGGGTTGAACACGACGAAGTGCTCCTCGAGCTGAGCCAGGATCTCGCCCTGAATCCGCGAGAGTAGCTCTGGGTTCTCTTCGCGAACAGCGGTGATCGGGTAGCTGAGGTAGATCCTTTTCTTGGTCGTAAAGAAGAGGTCGGCGAGGTTCGAGGGATTGTGTGTGCGCGCCACCAAGAACATCGGCACGCCTTGCACCTCCGCCAGTGCCTCTGTGATGAACTCCTCCTCGGTCATCCAGTCCTGTGTTTGGTCGGGGGTAGGAAGACTGTCCGCATCCCATTTCGGATTCTTGGCATTGCGCTCGCAGACAGCTTTGACGTTGTTGACGATATTGATGAAGCCGGTCGGGCACAGATCCCGAATGTCGGCAAAGGAGATTCCAGGGATCAGGCGTTCCTTCCAGCGAAACGTGGCATGGATTCCCACGAGGTGCAGAGTGTCAGGCGGCGTTTGGAGGATACGAAGGCGGACCTCCTTGATCGCCATTGCACGCAGTGTGCGGAGGAGGCGGGCATCGACGTCGAGGATCTTCGAGTCCGCGAACTCAAGCCCTTGCCTTTTCGCCTCGGTCGCCAGAATGCTCCCGACATCGTGAACCATGGTTGGCGCGCCACGTTCGTCACAGTGGCGCTTGAGGTCTTCGAGCAACTCGATGCGACCGCTGCCTGAGATACCCGTGACAATCCAGGTCTGCATGCAAGCCTCCTCTATTGAACCTGCGGTGGATGAGTGGTGAGCATCTAACCGTGGCATCAGCGGCGAGCGAAGCGAGTCCGCTGCATGCTGGGTTAGGGCGCAGGCCTCAGTCTTCCGTGAAGAAGTCCGAGTCGAGACGTTTGAGTTCGTAGGCCGCTCTGGGTGTGACGCCGATGTTCAGATCGATCATGTAGTGCGAAAGCGCTTGGCCGTCGATGAGTACGACGCGCGGGTCGATGTGAGAGACGTACTGCCGAGCGTCGGCCGAGAAGGAACCGGTGGTGATGAAGACACCCTTTCGAGCACGCTTGCCGTGCAGGGCGCCGACGAACTTCTGAATCTCAGGGCGACCGACTGTTCCGTCCCAGCGCTTCGCCTGAATGTAGATGACGTCGAGGCCGAGACGATCCTCGTTGATGATGCCGTCGATCCCTTCGTCGCCGACACCGCCGATTGCGCGCGAGGCCTCAGCGCGACCGCTACCGTAGCCCATGCGAAGGAGAAGCTCGACGACGAGTGTCTCAAAGAAGGATGGCGATGCCCCCTTAACCCGCGCGAGGACTTCCTGCGCGAGCTGCGACCGAATGCTCTGGTAGGCAGTCTCGAGCGCTTCTTCAGGCGTGGCGACGAGGTCGGCGGGAGGCGACGGCTGCGGGTCCGCGGCCGGGTCTGTCTTCCTGTTCCGAAAGTCCCGGAATTCCTCGTACTGTTCCAGCAGACCGATGTCGATGTGGCCTGGCTTCCTCTTCAGCAGGGCTCGACCGCGCTCCGTGATCTGAAAGTGGCCGCGACGCGGTGTGGTGAGAAGGCCCGCCTGCTCAAGGTAGGACTTCGCCCACGCGACCCGGTTGTCGAAGCGCCTTTGGCGGCCGCTGGGCAGTAGTTCGGCCCGGTCGGCGTCGGTAAGCCCGAAACCTGACGCGAGCTCCTCGCGGGCCTCGACCAGCGAGTGGACCTTCCCGTCTCCGGCGAAGACGAGCAGGGGGAGCATGTGCGACTGGAAGTCGGGTACTGCCATTCGAATCTCCAGTGATGTTGATTCTGCGGCCTAACCGGGGCTTCAGCGGCGAGCGAAGCGAAGTCCGCTGCAAGCCGGGTTAGGCCGCTGCGGGGTCGAGTGGTGCAGCCTTCACCGGGGTACGGCGAGGCCGGGTTGGAGTAGAACGAGCTCTCCGTCGGCGAGAACCAAGACCCGGCGGACGAGAGGGCTAAGCGTCCGTAGCTTTCGGAGCTCGAGGACGAGGCTGGTGTGTGCGCCGCCGCCCACGAGGGGGACAGCGGAAGCTGGGGTGGATGCCTCGTAGCCGTCGCCGACGCGCTTCAAGAACCAGAGGCTGCGGAGGCCGAGGTGATGTTGATGCTCGAGACGAGGGCAGACGACGCCGACGGAGTTCGACCAATGGATCGAGACGGTTGAGCCGGTGCTCTCCGGACCCGTTAGCGCGGATTCGATGTTGACTGTGCCCTTCGCCACCACGGTGTCGCCGCGGAGGGTGAAGCAGACATCGGTGAGTGTGCCGACCACGACGAGGTCGGAATGGTCGATGAGGCTAGCCGCAGGTGTGACAACCCAGCTAGCAGAAGCGCCAGCAGAGAGAAGGAGGAGGGCGGATAGACCGTGCCAGTGCCTGATCATGCGCAGATGCTCCTTCAGCGACCTAACGTCTGGCATCAGCGGCGAGCGTAGCGAGTCCGCTGCATGCCGGGGTTA
>CALBDV010000729.1 GCA_937927565.1 uncultured Holophagales bacterium | reverse complement strand
CGACCTCAAGAACCCGAACAAGCTCGACGACGGCCCCGGTGACGTGGATCACCTCCTGCCCGAATACGAGAAGCTCCTCGCGCAGATCGCGGAGACCCGGGCGGCTCTGAAGAAGGAGCTGAAGGAGGCGCTCCTGGCGACGGGGCGAGGGCCGGGATGAAGGTGGAGAAGTTCTTCGAGGAGTTCGAAGAGCTGACGGACCTTCATGGCTCGGTTCCCAGAGTGCGGGCGCTTCTCCTGAGGTTGGCCGTTTCCGGCAAGCTCGTAACGCAGGATTCGAGCGAGGAACCCGCCAGCACGCTTCTGAGCCGAGCAGCTGCAGAGAGAGCGGGGCTCGAGAAGGGCCGAGCAATCAGGGTTCGCGATCCTCGTCCGGTCGCGTCCGAGGAAGAGGCCTTCAGAATCCCTCGGTCCTGGAGCTGGGCTAGGCTTTCTGATGTGGGCCACGAACTCGGTCAGCGAGTTCCCGACCAGCGATTCACGTATCTCGACGTGAGCTGCATTGACTCCACACTGGGCCGCATCAAAGACAACCCCGACGAAGTGGCCCCGGAGAATGCTCCATCCAGGGCCAGGAAGCTCGTCGCTCCTGGGACGGTGATCTACTCCACGGTCCGGCCGTATCTGCTCAACGTCGCTATCGTGGATCGGCGATTCGATCCAGAGCCGATAGCCAGTACAGCGTTCGGGATCCTCCACCCATTCGCGCGAATCAACGAGAAGTACCTCTTCTACTGGCTACGTTCGGATCACTTCACGGCGTACGTCCAGCGCTGCATGAAGGGGGTGGCGTACCCAGCGATTACCGATGAGGACTTCTATTCCGGAGCGATTCCCCTTCCTCCTCTCGCCGAGCAGAAGCGCATCGTGGCGAAGGTGGACGAGTTGATGGCGCTGTGCGACCGGTTGGAGGCGCAGCAGCAGGAACGGGAGAACCGGCACGCAGCTCTCGCTGCCGCATCGCTGGCCCGGTTCGCCGAGGAGCCCACACCTGCCAACGTCGAATTCCTCTTCCACAAGTCGTACGACATCGATCCAACGCAGCTGAGAAGAGCGCTGCTCGATGCGGCCGTCAGGGGTGGCCTCGTCGCACAGGTCAAGGACGATGAGCCTGTCGATACGACCATCAGACATGCACGGGAAAAGGCGGGCTTACCGCCCACGCGCCTGCCGCAGCCGAGGTCGGATCAAGTGCCTTTTGCGATTCCAGAGACGTGGCGATGGGTCGACGTCGATAGCGTGGCCCAGGCTCGGCTCGGGAAGATGTTGGACAAGGCGAAGGGGCGCGGCCAGCCGCATCCGTATCTTCGGAACACAAACGTTCATTGGTTTCGATTTGAACTCGCCAGCATCAAAGTAATGCTCTTTCAAGCCGCCGAGCTGCAGGAATACGCACTTGAGCCTGGGGACATCATGATCTGTGAAGGCGGTCATGGGATCGCCCGCGCCGCAGTCTGGAGCGGGGAAGTCCCCGGAATGAAGTTCCAGAAGGCGCTTCACAGAGTACGGTCGCTCTCCTGTCTGGAGAGTGACTATTTCACCTTCTTCCTGTGGGTATCCGAGCGGGACGGCTGGCTTCAGAAGTTCTACACGGGGGCGGGAATACCGCATTTCACCGGAAGGTCGCTA
>CALBDV010000728.1 GCA_937927565.1 uncultured Holophagales bacterium | reverse complement strand
CATGTCCGACGCCTTGACCGACACCGCGGGGACCTTCTCGACGCGGGTCCCGTCGCCGGGCCGGTGGCTCTTCTCGGCGGGCGGCTCGCCGTTCGCCGACGCGGCCTCGTGCGAGGTCCCGCCGGGAGGCCTCGAGGGCTGCCGCGTCGAGCTGACGCCGCAGGCGGAGTAGGAGCCGGGACGGGGTTGCGGCGTCGGCCGCGGCCCCTCGTCTCCCTCGTTTACACTCCCCCGCGTCATGAGCACACCGCTGCGCTTCACGCCGGCGCCCGAGTCGGGGGCCGCGCTTTCCGCTCTCGCCCGCGGCGTCCAGGGGTCCGTCATCCTGAAGATCGCAGCCGAGATCCGGGCGATGAAGGCTCGCGGCGAGGACGTCTGCAACCTGACGGTCGGGGACTTCGACCCGGCGTACTTCCCTATTCCGAAGGCCCTCGACGAGGAGATCCGGAAGGCCCTTTCAGCGGGGCAGACGAACTACCCCGCCTCCGACGGCATCCTCCCGCTGCGCGAGGCGATCTCGGCGTACTACCACCGCGAGCTTCAGCTCGACTACCCGGTGGACGGCATCCTCGTCACGGCCGGGGCCCGCCCGCTCCTCTACGGCATCTACAGGACGCTGCTCGATCCCGGCGACGTGGTCCTCTACCCGGTTCCGTCGTGGAACAACGACCACTACGTCCACCTCTCCGGTGCACGGGCGGTGGAGATTCCGGTCCACGCCTCGTCGAACTTCTTCCCGACGGCCGAGCAGCTCGCCCCGTACCTCGCCAGCGCCCGCCTCCTCGTCCTGAATTCGCCCGCCAACCCGACCGGGACCGTCATCGCCCCGGAAGAGCTGAAGAGGCTCGGCGAGCTCGTCCTCGCCGAGAACCGCCACCGCGCCTGGCGCGGGAGACGCCCTCTCTACCTTCTCTACGACCAGGTCTACTGGACGCTCACGTTCGGAAACGCCGTTCACGTGACACCGGTCGGCCTCCTGCCCGACCTCGCCCCCTACACGATCCTCCTCGATGCCATCTCGAAGTCGTTCTGCGCAACGGGCCTGAGGGTCGGATGGGGGCTCATGCCGCCCGTCATCCGGAGCCGGATGGCGGACATCCTCGGGCACGTCGGAGCCTGGGCCCCGAAGCCCGAGCAGGTCGCCACCGCCGCGTTCCTGGGCCGGGCGGACGCGATCGGAGCCTTCCAGGCCGGAATGAAGCGAGCCCTCAGGGAGCGTCTCGACCTTCTCTACGACGGCTTCGCGGCGATGAGGGCAGCAGGGCTGCCCGTGTACGTGGTCGAGCCGCAGGGAGCGATCTATCTCTCGGTGAAGATCGGACTCGTCGGAATGAGCCACCGCGGTACGCCACTCCGGACCAACGAGGACGTCCGCGAGCTGATCCTCCGGCAGGCGGGCTTCGGTATCGTGCCGTTCCAGGCTTTCGGCCTGAAGGAAGAGAGCGGCTGGTTCCGGATCTCGGTCGGGTCCGTTTCCGTCGACGACATCCGCGCGGCCCTTCCGCGGGTCCGGGCGGTCGTCGAGGAAGCGACCGGGGCGTAGGACAGCCCCGCTTCTCACCCCTCCAGGAGCGCTTTCCCGAAGAGCCCCTCGATCACCGCCTCGACCATGGCGACGGGCCAGCCGCAGGCGGCCGCTACCTCCTCGACGGTCCTCGAACCGTCGAGGAGGACGAGGACCTTCTCGGCGAGCGGGTCGAGCGTGACGTTGCGGTGCTCGAGAGACGTGACCCTCGACCCCTCCGTCGCCTGGAGGCGGGCCAGCGCGCTCGCGCGCGGCCGGGTGGACTGCAGGATTCCACGCGAGAGGTGTGTGATCTCGAGCTCCGCGCGAGGCCCTGCTCCGCAGACCGCGTCGACCCGGTGCCGCGCCGGGCCGCCCGCGTGGACGAAGAGGCTCTGTCGCAGCGTCCTCTCCCGGAGGACGTCGAGGAGCTCCTCGCGGGCGATCTCGTCGGGAAGTGCCTCGAGGGCGCGGCGCACCTGGGGGGGCGGCTCCTCGGTGACGTAAGGCTCCTGCGCGTCGGCGAGGTACTCGAGACCGGCCGCCGCAGCCCATCCCACGACGTCGCGCAGGGCGAAGGCCTCGTTCTGCTCTTCGAGGAACTCGTGCATGAACTCCCCGTCGCTCTCGTTCTCGAGCTCCTTCTGGCGGGCGGCAAGGTAGCGGCCCCACGGGCTTGCGGCGTCGAAGACGTTCTCGGCGACGAGGGCGAGCCGTTCCCGGGCCAGCCGCACCCGCTCGCGGGGCTCCCGCCCGCCGGCGGCGCCGGCGAGGGAAACATCGCGGACGAGACGGCGAAACCTCCATCCGGGGAGGGCGTTGTAGCTGACGAACGCGACGCCCTCCGGCGAGAGGCGTTCGCGGCAGACCTCGAAGAGCCGCAGGCGCACCGGTTCCGGCACCCACGACAGCACCCCGTGCACGAGAACGTAGTCGAAGGTCCCCCAGGCCTCGTCGACGTCCCTCAGGTCGCCGGCCCTGAGGACGACGTTCTCGAGGCCGAGGTCCGCCACGCGCCGCTGCCCGGCTTCGATCTGCCGGACGGAGAGATCGACGCCGACGAACGACGCCTCGGGCAGGCCGTACGCGATGCCGACGAGGTTGTCACCGCTCGCGCAGCCCAGCTCGAGGACCCGTGCCGTCGAAACAGGCGCGGGCTCGAACCCGCGAAGCCGCGCCGTCCGGGCGATCCGCTCCGGGTGGGTGAACCGGTGGACGAGCCGTTCGTAGGGGAGGGCCTCGTAGCTCTCCCGCGTCGGGTCGGTGTGCTCCATTCGGGCTCATTCTCCCCTACCGGGCCCTTGCCCGCCCCGCTCCGTCTTCGGATTTGACAACCGCCACCCCGTTGTGCTGCGTTGCAGAATTCGGATAAAGTCGCCAGGATGTCGACCTACGACGAGGAGGCCTTCATGTACCGAAGCCAGTCCATCCCGGAGCTCGAGCGCTCCTGGTCCAACGACCTTCGCTGGCGAGGCGTCGTTCGCCCATACAGCGCCGCCGACGTCGACCGCCTTCGCGGCACGATCCAGATCGACTACCCGGTCGCCCGCATGGGCGCCGAGCGTCTCTGGAACCTTCTCCACACGGAGAAGTTCGTTCCGGCCCTCGGGGCGTTGACGGGCAACCAGGCCGTTCAGCAGGTCCAGGCCGGCCTGAAGGCGATCTACATGTCGGGCTGGCAGGTCGCGGGCGACGCGAACGACGCCCTCA
>CALBDV010000727.1 GCA_937927565.1 uncultured Holophagales bacterium | reverse complement strand
TGCTCAAGTGGGTCCAGTGCGTCCGCCGCCGCCCCGAGCTGACCGTCGTGGAGTTCCGCCGCAAGTGGCAGGAGTACGGCGAGGCGATCGTCTCGCTCGGCGCCGAGCTCGGGGCGGTCCGCGTCGAGGTGAGCGCCGCCCTCGTCGTCGACGCGAACGCCGAATGGCAGCTCCGTCGCGGCTCGGCGGCCCCTTTCGACGGTCTCGCCGAGATCCACTTCTCGGGGAGCGCCCCGGAATTCTTCGCGGCGATCGTTCAGCCGGGGCCGGCGGAGCTCGCCAACCGGCTCCTGACGCTGCAGGAGGATTTCGTCGACGTTTCCCACTCCTGCTTCTTCCTCGCCTCGCAGGACGTGGAGGTTTCGTTCTCCCTCGGCGACGGCTGACGAATCCCTATTCCGCCGCTTCCATGGGGACGAAGCTGCCGTCGTCGGTCCCTGTCCCTCCCGGCGCCGGGCCGTCGTTGACGACGGCGTACGCGAGGAAGCGCTCGTTGCCCGAAACGCGGAAGACCCTCACGTAGCCCTCACGCAGCGCGAATCCGCGCAGGACGCGGTCCACCTGGATCCACTCCCCCGGCCCGAGGACGAGATCGCGCGAGGTCCCGACCTTCCGGCCAACGGACGGTTCGAAGACCTCGTAGCGAAGCGTGACCGAGCCCCCGTCCGCGTCCGCGTTCACGAGCGCGAGGTTCGTCCTGACGGCGTCGTCCTGCCGCAGCCCGAAGAGCCACGCCTCGCGGAATGCACAGTCGACCACGCTCGCGCCCGGGGTGAAGAGACCGTAGGCGCCGCCGCCGGGCGCCGGCGACGCCGTCCTCGCGCCGGCGTACCCCTGGGCAGCCCGTCCCGAGGCGTTCTCGAACGTCACGAAGAGCGCTCCTGCGTACGAGCCGCCGCGGCCCCCGACCGGATGGCCCTTCACCCGGAGCCGGTCGACGAATCCGGGAAGGATCTTCTGCTCCCCCGGACCGAGCGCTTCGACAGCCACGAACCGGCGCGGCGAGTCCCCGGCGAGCGACTCCACCCAGAGGAGGCGCGCCGTGACGGCGGAGACCCCGGGGTTCGCAAGGACGAGCTCGCTCTCGAACGCGGAGGTCTCGACGACGACGGGGACGACCTGGGTCGCGACGGAACGCACCGGGCGCACCGGCGCGACATACGAGCCGTCGCTCGTGCCGTTGTCGTTGAAGACGGCGTAGGCCCAGAAGGGGCCTGGCCCCGACAGCCGCTCGACGACCGCCCATCCGCTCTCGAAGCGGGCGCGGGTGAGAACCGAGTCGAGCTGGACCCACTCGCCCGGCTCGAGGCGGACCGTCTCGGGAAGGACGAATCTCCGTTCGCCGGAGACGAGCGTGATCCTCAGGGTCGTCGTTCCGGCGGTCGCGCCCGAGAGGAGAGCGAGATTCGTCCGGTCGGCGGCCGTCTCCCGGAGGCCGTAGAGGACGGCCGTCTCGGCAACGAGGTCCTGCGCCCGGGGCGCCGGATAGGCGAGCCCCGCGTGCCCCGGCCCGGACGGGGTCGTCGTTCGCGCGAGGGCGACGCCGTCCGAGGCGGAGACGAGGCCCGTGAGCTCGACCCGGAGCGTCCCCCCCTGTGAGCCCTCCGACGCTTCGGGAATCGCGAGCCCCTTGAACCTGAGCCACGCGAGGACGTCCGGCCAGCTCTTCTGCTGGCCGCGACCGATCAGCTCCGAGACCGTCCCTCCCCCGGCGCCGCCGAAGAGAGCGGCCGGCGTGTAGACCGCGCGAATCGTCGCGGTGCTCGCACCGCGGTTCGCGACGACGAGCTCGGTCGAGAAGCGCGAGTCCCCCCGGCCGGTCGCGTCGAGGACGATCGGGACCAGACGCATCGCCGAGGGGGTGGTCGTCGTGAGGCGGAAGACCTCTCCCCCGGCCGCGTCGGTCACGTAGACGTCCCCCCGCGCGTCCTCGCCGAGGTCGGTCACTCTGTCGATCGTCCGCCCTCCTGCCGGCACCCACTCCGCCCTGTGGTTTCGGGCGTCCGTCACCTCGCCTCCCAGCCGCCGAACGCTGAAGAGCTCACCCGAGCAGTAGTCGGCGAAGAGGTATCGCCCGGCGATCTCGGGGACCGACGCCCCGCGCGAGACGACGCCCCCCGTCACGGAGCAGCGCGGGGGAGCCGTCGAGTGCGCGTACTCCAGCATCGGGAGTGTCAGGGACGCCGTCAGGCACCCGGAGGCCGGGTCGTAGCAGTGGAACCCCTCCATCCGCCGCCAGCCGTAGTTCTCGCCCCCCGGTGAGGAGGCGGGTTGCCAGTCGATCTCCTCCCACGCCCCCTGCCCCACGTCGCCGATCCAGAGGTCGCCGATCGCGAGGTCGAACGAGAATCGCCACGGGTTGCGGAGCCCCTTGGCCCAGATCTCCGGCCTGGGGTTCGTCCGCCCCGCGAACGGGTTGTCGGCCGGGACGGCGTACTCCTTTCCCGCGTCCCTGTCGTCCACGTCGATGCGGAGGATCTTCCCGAGCCAGGTACCGTCGTTCTGCGCGAGATTCTGCGGATCGCCTCCGCTCCCGCCGTCACCGAACCCGACGTACAAGGTCCCGTCGATCGGGGAGAACGCGAGGTGGCCGCCATTGTGGTTCGAGAAGGGCTGCGTCTGGCGCAGCAGGACCCTTTCGCTCCCGGCGTTGGCGGAATCGGGATTCGACGAGACCCCGAACTCCGAAACGACGGTATTCCCCTGCGGGTCGGTGTAGTTCACGAAGAAGCGACCGTTCCGGCGGTACTGGGGGTGAAACGCGAGACCGAGGAGCCCCCGTTCGCTTCCCGAGCTGATCCGTCCCGACAGGTCGAGGAAGCTCCCGCCGAGGAGAAGGCCGTCCTTCACGATCCGGATCCGCCCTCCCTGCTCGACGACGAAGAGCCGCTGGAAGTCGCCCGCGGGGGCCGTGACGCGGAGCGGGGCCGAGAGGCCGGAGGCCACGAGGACCGGCTCGACGCCGGCGGGGGCGGGGCCCGCAGGTACGAGCGCGGCACAGACGAAGAACGAAGACCATCTCAGGACCCGGTGGAGGCTCATGCCGGGATTCTGGTCTCGCGCCCTGATCGGGGCCAACTTTGTGACGGGAATCACATTCGAACCCGGCCGGGGTTCCGGGAAACGCCCCGCGACGGTTCGTCGTCAGGCGTCCGCGCCGCCGGGGACGAGAAAGCGCACCTTGCCGCCGGCCGGGCCGACGGTGACGGGTGTCGTCCCGGCGCCGTCGCCGTCGACCTGCACCTCCAGCTCGTACCCCGCGAGGGATCGGGCCGTGAAGCTCCTCACCGGGAATCGCTCGACGCCCCGGACACCGAGCTGCCGCGCCTTGCCGCCGGGAAGGAGGCGGTAGAAGTGAAGGAGGTCCATGCGGCGTCCGGACGTGAAAAGGACGAGGTCGAGGAGGTCGTCCCCCGGATCGGCGAACGGCGAGAGGATCGCGTCGCCGGCGTACTTGCTCGTGTTCGCCGCGACGACGAACGTCGCGCGGCGGGTGAAGGGAGCACCGTCCGCGTCGAGGCCCGTCACTTCGATCGGAGGGAACTCGTACCGACACCACTCGTACGTCGCCGTCAGCGAGAACCCGACCCTTCCGAAGAGCCGCTTGAGCGTCGGGTTCACGTTCGCCATCACGCGGGCGTCGAAGCCGATGCCGGTGCAGATCAGAGACGTCCGCCCCGCCGACGGCCAGGTCGTCAGCGTCCGGGTCGCTGTCGACGACAGGAACTCCGCCGCTTCTTCGGGGGTCCTTCCGAGGCCGAGCTCCCGGGCGACGACGTTCGTCGTCCCCGCGGGGAGGATCGCGAGCGGGACGTCGCACCCGACGAGCGCGCTCGCCGCCTCGGCGATGGTCCCGTCCCCGCCGGCGACGGCGACGAGGTCCGGTCGTTCCGCGAGGTGCCCGGATACGAGCTCGGTGGCGTGGCCGGGCCTCTCGGTCGCGAGGAGGGAGAGAACGACCCCGCGCCCCCGCGCGCGCTCGGCGAGCGCGGCCATCTGCGCGGTCCGGTCGCGTCCACCCGCCGCCGGGTTGTAGACGAGGAGGCCGCGCCTCACGCCGGACCGTCGAAGAGGGGCCCTGTGGCCGTCCTGGGGGGGAGACCGAGGTGCCGGTAGGCGAGCGCCGTCGCGACGCGCCCCTTCGGGGTCCGCGTCAGGAAACCCGACTGGAGGAGAAACGGCTCGTAGAGGTCCTCGAGGGTCCCCTTGTCCTCGCCGAGCGAGTGGGCGAGGGCCGAGAGGCCCACCGGACCGCCGCCGAAGCGTTCGACGATCGTCGCGAGGATTCGCCGGTCCAGCTCGTCGAGGCCGAAGTGGTCGACCTCGAGCCGGTCGAGGGAGCCGCGCGCCCCGGCCGCCGAGATCCGGCTCTCCCCCGCCACCTCGACGAAGTCGCGCACGCGCCTGAGGAGCCGGTTCGCGATGCGGGGGGTCCCGCGGCTCCTTCGCGCGATCTCCCCGGCCCCCTCCTCGTCGATCGGGCAGCCGAGGATCTCCGCCGAGCGCAGGACGATCGTCTTCAGCGCGGCCGTGTCGTAGTAGTCGAGGCGATGCGTGATGCCGAATCGCGCGGTGAGCGGCGTCGAGAGAAGGCCCGCGCGCGTCGTCGCGCCGACGAGCGTGAAAGGCTGCAGGCGCAGCTCCACCGTCCGCGCCGCGGGTCCGGTCCCGATGACGAGGTCGAGCTTCCCGTCCTCGAGGGCGGGGTAGAGGATCTCCTCGACGGCCGCCGGAATGCGGTGGATCTCGTCGATGAAGAGGACGTCTCCCGGCCCGAGGTTCGTCAGGATCGCGGCGAGGTCCCCGGCCTTCTCGAGAACCGGCCCCGCCGTCACCCGGACCTGGGCCCCCATCTCGCGCGCGATGATGTGGGCGAGCGTCGTCTTCCCGAGCCCCGGGGGGCCGAAGAGGAGGACGTGGTCGAGCGGTTCGCGCCGCCGCCGTGCAGCGGTCAGGAAGACGCCGAGCGTCTCCTTGAGCTTCGTCTGCCCGACGAAATCACCGAGCGCTCTCGGCCGGAGCGTCTTCTCGGGCTCACGCTCTTCCGGCTCCGGGTCGCCCACGAGGAGACGTTCGTCCATCGTGCCGTCCTCCGCCTCACCGCGACAGCAGCCGCAGCGCGGCAGAGAGGAGCGCCGGGAGGTCCGCCGGGGCGGTCCCGTCGCTCGCCGCCTTCACGGCCGCCTCGGCCTGCGGCTTGCGGTAGCCGAGGTTGACGAGCGCCCCGACGGCGTCGTCGAGGAAGCCGCCCAGGGCGGAGGGGACCCCGAAGACCGGCGAGGACGACGAGGAGAGGATCCCCGAGACCTTGTCTTTCAGCTCCACTCCGAGCCGCTCCGCCAGCTTCTTGCCGACGCCGGGGATGGTCGACAGGCGCGAGACGTTCTGCGCCGCGATCGCTCCGACGAGCTCCGGGAGAGGGAGTCCGGAGAGGACGACGAGGGCGAGCCTCGGACCGATTCCCGAGACCGTGATGAGCCGCTCGAAGAGAGCCTTCTCCTCGGCCGTCGTGAAGCCGAAGAGGAGGATCGCGTCCTCGCGGACGTGCGTGTGGACGTGGAGACTGGCTCTCTCCCCGATACCGGGGAGAGAGGCAAACGTTCCGAGGGGGACGTGGAGCTCGTAGCCGACGCCCGAGGCGTCGACGACGGCCCGGTCGGGCCGCTTCTCCAGGACGATTCCCGAGAGGCGCCCGATCACGCTCCGGTCATGCCTGCCCGGAGAAGCGGGCCAGGAGCTCCTTGTTGACCTCGATGCGCGCCTCGGCGCGCAGCCGCTGGACGAGAGCCTGGAAAAGCCGCCCGGCCTTCTGCTGACGGAGCCGGTCGAGAGCCTCGCCCTTCTGCTTTGCGAAGGCGTCGGCGTCGAACGGCGTGACCTCCAGAACCCGGAGGACCGCGGCCCCGCGATCGGCGACCCAGACGGGCCCCTTCGTCTCGCCGACGGCCGACGAGAACGCGGCGTCCAGAAGAGCCTTCGAGGTCCCGAGACCCGGCACCGGACCGACCTTCGGGAAAGCCTCGGGGGTCTCGACCTTCACGCCGGCCGTCTGCGCGATGGCCTCGAGCGTCGCGCCCGGAGTCATCGCCGCGCGGGCGGCCGCCAGAGCGATCTCCTGCTGCTTCTTCCTGACGAGGTCGGCCTTCACGCGCGCCTTCACGTCGGCGAATGCCGCCGGCCCGGCCGCCTTCACCTCGATCGGCTTCAGGATCGCCTCGCCGCGCGCGGTCGCGACCGGATCGGAGACCTCGCCGAGCGGAAGCTCGAAGAGGAGCTGCATGAAGGGCGGGTTCTGTCCGATTCCGGCCGGGGCGTCGGCGCGGGCGAGGAGCTCGGTCTCGTTGAACGTGACCCCCGGCCGCGTCAGCTTCCTCAGGTCGTCGTCCGAGGGGTTCTTCCCGAGCTTGCCGACCCGGTCGGCCAGCTCGCGCGCGAGGCGCCGGGCCTCGTCGCCCGCCCGCGTCTCCTCGAGGCGCCCGCGGATGGAGGAGGAGACCTCGAAGAGAGGCTGGACACGCTCGGCACTCCGGCCGGTCACCTGGATCACGTGGAACCCGAACGGCGACTTCACCGGACCGACGATGTCGCCCTGCGTCGCGCCGAAGGCCGCGTCCTCGAACTCCTGGACCATTCGCCCGCGCGAAACGGCTCCCAGCTCGCCACCGGAGTCCTTCGAGCCCGGGTCCTCGGATTCGGCCTTCGCGAGCGCCGCGAAATCAGCGCCCCCCTTGAGCCGCTTCACGGCGGAGTCGGCCTTCGCCCGGGCGGCCGCGTCGGACGCGGGAGTCCCGTCCGCCTTGTAGAGGATGTGCCGGACGGTCACCTCCTCGCCCTTCTTGTAGGTGGCGAGGTTCTTCGAGTACTCCGCGGCGACGTCGGCGTCCGTCACCTTCCGCGCCACCTCCGCCCGGAGCTGCGCGCTCTCGACCAGGAGGTACTTCGCCTTGCGCCGCTCGGGGAGCTGGTAGTCCGCGGGGCTCTGCTTGAAGAGCGCCTCTGCCTCGGCGTCGGGAATCGACTCCGGCGAGAGGGCGGGGGCCGGCACGAGCGCGTAGGCGATCTTCGCCTTCACCGTCCGTCCCTCGAAGTCGGCTCTCAGCTCGTCCTCGCCGACGAACGACGATTCCGTGACGAAGCGGTTCAGCTTCTCCATGAGGGCCTGCTCGCGCGTGTCGGCCTCGAAGCCCTCGGGGCTGAGGTTCGCGCCGGCGAGCATCCGGCGGTAGATCACCTCTCCGACGAACGCCCCGTCCTTGACGAAGAGGAGGTTCCCCTGCTGGTCCCTCATCCTGAGGATCCGGGCAGTGACCTCCTCGTCGGAGACGGAGAGGCCGAGGCGCTCCGTCTCGGCCCGAAGGAGCCGCCGGTCGACCAGCGTGTTCAGCACCTGCGTGGGGAGGTTCATGGCCCGCGCGAGCTCGGGGCTGAAACTCTGCCCGTACATCTGCCGATAGCGTTCCTCGGCCTGGATGTACTCCCGCCGGAACTCCACCTCGGTGATCTTCGACGAGCCGACCTTCGCCGCGAAATCGACGCCGTCGCCGCCGCCGCCCGCCGCTCCCATACCCCAGTCGGCGAAGACGAAGATGACGAAGACGGCGATGACCGCCCACAGGACCCATTTGAGGTGCTTGAAGTTTTCCCTGAAAGTCTTGAGCATTCCCACTCCGAGACGGCAGCCGGGCTCCCGGCGCCGCAAGCGCTGGAGGATAGCGCGGGCCGACCGGCCCGACAAGGCGCGACCACCGGCGTGATATAAATGGTGCTTCGCCGGTAAGCGGCTGAAGACGCG
Source organism: uncultured Holophagales bacterium (assembly GCA_937927565.1). GTDB lineage: Bacteria > Acidobacteriota > Thermoanaerobaculia > UBA5066 > UBA5066 > UBA5066. Next base: position 1,466 of record CALBDV010000727.1, on the reverse strand, counting down.
AAGGTTATGGCGGCAAAGAAGGACGGGCGCCGGTTCGAGGTCGAGCTCGACTGGTACTACGTCTCCAAAGAGACCCTCTGGCGCTGGGTGTTGCTCCTCGTCGGGGCTGCGATTCTCGTTTCGGCCGGGGTCTACTGGTGGCTGAACCGCGGCGACGACCTGGCAGGGCGTGCGAGCCGTGCGATCGCCTCCGCGGACGAGCTCCTCGCGAAGGGAAGGATGGCCCCCGGCGCGGTCCGCGCGAGAGAGGAGATCGCCGCCGCGGCCGACAAGCTCGAAAGGGCCCGCGCGTCCCACGCGAGAGCCCTCTACGCCGATGCGCTGAAGGAAGCGGTCGAGGCGCGCCAGCTCGCCCTCAGGATCGCCTCGGGCGCCGGGACGATGCGCCACGACGCCGCGATCATGGAGCTGGGCGGACGCGTCGAGATCCAGCGTGCCAGTCGTGCCACGTGGGAATCGGCACGCGTCGGGATGAAGCTCTACGAGGGGGACTTCCTGAAGACCGGCGCCAACGGCCTCGCCGAGGTCATGGCGGTCGACGGGACCTTCTACCGGATCAAGCCGGAGACCCTCTTCGAGGTCCACCGCGGCAAGACCTTCGCGGGGGCCGGCGAGGGAGAGCCGAAGAGACAGTCGGAGATCAAGTTCATCGTCGGCACCGTGGACATCGATACCGGCGAAGGATCACGTTCCATCGTCCGGACGGACGCCGCCACGGCCGACATCAGCTCGAGGTCGACCGTCGGGGTCGACGTCGACCCCTCGAAGACGACCGGCGTCTCCGCATACCGCGGGCGGGTCACGCTCTCCACCGCGTCGGGCTCCGTCACCCTCGGAGAGCGCGAGCGCGTCATCGCCCGCGTCGGGACCGGCGGCCTGGGAGCGAAGACGGTCCTTCCCGACCCGCCCCGGCCGCTCGCCCCGGACGACGCTGCCGTCTTCGACCTGAACCGCATCCAGCCCGTGACGCTCAAGTGGTCCCCGGTGATGGGGGCGGTCCGCTACCGTCTCCAGATCGCGCGGAGCCGCCTCTTCATCCCCGACTCCATCCTCTCCGTCGACGACCGCCCGCGCCCGGAAGCCGACGTCACGGCCACCAGGGAGGGCGCCTTCTACTGGCGCGTCGCGACGGTCGGCAAGGGAAACGTCATCTCCGAGTGGTCTCCGACGCAGCGGTTCAAGGTGCTCCGGGGCGGCCGGGTCGCCGGCGGCCCCGACAGCACTCCGCCCGAGCTGGTCCTTTCGCGTCCGCAGGTGAACGGAACGCTCGTCATCCTCTCGGGGCGCTCGGAGCCGGGCTCGGCCGTCTCCGTCAACGGCGAGCCAGCCGACGTGGACGCCGCCGGCAACTTCAAGAAGGTGATCTCCTTCGCCAACGAAGGGGTCAACGTCCTCACGGTGCGCGCGGTGGACGGGGCCGGCAACGAGACCCTCCGTCGCGAGACGGTCATGATCGAGATCTACTA
>CALBDV010000726.1 GCA_937927565.1 uncultured Holophagales bacterium | reverse complement strand
CGGCGGCAGCCGTGGCGAAGGGCTCGTCCGCGAGCGTTCGGAGGAGATCGCACTCGGGATTGGGAAGCCTCGATCCCGGATCTCCCCCGATCGTCTGGATTCGGTCGAGAAGTCTCCTCGTCAGCTCTGACGCGTTACGGACCAGCGTCGTGGAGGAGTCCAGGCCTTCTGCGGCCTCAACCTGCGCGCGAGGAGCCGGCCCCTTCGATCGCCCGGCGGGCGGGAACCACGCCCGCCAGGCGAGAAGCTCGTCGGAGGGATAGAGCCCTCCGGGCGCGAAAGGAGCTCCCACCTCGCGAAGATCCCGGAGATGGACTCCGACACCCCGGGTCGTCGCGACGGCGACGACGCCCTCGTGCCCCTCCAGGAACTCCAGGGGCGTCGCATCAGCTACGGGCCTCGGGGCGCCCGACAGATCGTCGACGAGCCTGGTGGTCCGCTCGGAGTCCCCGGAGACGCAGGCGGTCCAGAGGCCTCGGGCACCCTCCACGGTCAGGAGGCGGATGCCTGAAATCTCGCCCTGTTCGAGGTCGAAGACGCGCGGGGGAGAACCGTCCTTTCGCGGGAAGACGACGAGTCTTCCGACGACGAAGGGGGGGAGTGCGGGCCGAAGGTACGGGGGCTGCACCGCCCAGAGAGGCTCGAGCGACGGTCGTGTGCCGTCGGCCCGGAGCCGATGGCCCCGGTCCTGCGTGAGCGCGAGGAGGGCGCCGTCCGCGTCCGTCGCGCCTCCGATGAAGAGCTCGTCCCGCGCTACGCCCATTTCCACCCGCCCGAGGGATTCGAGGCTGGTCTCTCCGAGCCTCCAGCATCCGAATGCGTCCCGGGGTGCCGTCCACTCGGAGATCCCGAGCAGGGTGCCGCCCGTGGCGACATTGGGCTCGAGGCACCGCGTTCTCCCGTGAACCAGGATCCTCGGCAGCTTCCCGTGCCATGCCCAGTCCGTCTCTCCAGGCCGCCAGAACGCGACGTCGTGCTCCGTCGTGCCGGTCAGGTCGCAGATGACGAGGAACCCGTGTCCCGTCCAGCGGACGACGGCGGGTCTTTCCTCGAGTGCCGGCAGGACGAGCCAGCCCTCCTCCGGCGACCAGACGGAGAACCACGCAGAGCTCCAGCAGAAGAGCCGTCCCGCACCGGCGCGGGCACCGTCGAGGAGGACCGTCGCGGGGGGAAGCAGGTCGCGAAACGACCACATCAGGACGCTAACGTAGCACCGGGCGTGTCAGCCTGCTCCGACCGCCCCGTCTCGGCGCGCGCGCCTTGACATCGCGGCCTGCCACTCCTGCCGCGCTTCTGCGGCGTGGTTGCGCCGGGCGGGAACGGAGACGAGGTGCATCTCCGGGAGGACGAGCGCCGTCAGGTAGTTGCCGGCGCAGGCGGCGGTGTCGAGGGCGTAGAGACGACCCGGGACGAGTTCCACGCGGCTGTACGTGAGGTGCCCGAAGCAGACGGGCTTGCCCTGCGGGAGGTCTCTCTCCATTTCGCGAAACCAGAGCGGGACACCGTCCGCGTCGAGCTCGATCTTCACTCCCGCGCCGCCGACGGCAGCGGTGTAGTACGGCTCCTGGGCGTCGAGCGGCTTCGATGGGTCGAGCCGGCCGTGCGTCACGACGGCGTGCGGCGTCTCGACGACGGCGGGAAGAGACTCCAGGAACGACGCCCACGCTGCGTGCTCGGCCGGAGGAATCTTCGAGAGGCAGTGGAGCTGCGACCAGGCCGGATGGCTCGTGCCCCGGATGACACCTGCGACGCGCCGTTCGTGGTTGCCGAGGACCCAGGCCGCGTTCGGCTTGTCGCGGAAGAAGGCAGCGGCCTCCCACGGCTCCGGGCCGCGGTCGAGGAGGTCGCCGACCGAGACGAGGAGGTCGTGTTTTCCGAAGCGCACCTCGGCGAGCAGCTGCCCGAGCTCGGCGAAGCAGCCGTGAACGTCTCCGACGACGATCGTCCGGCGGAAGCGGCCGTCGATACGGCGGAAAAGAATGGGGATGCCGTTCATGGGTTTCGCTCGGTTCGACTTGACAAACCGTCGTGAGTATCCCAAATTTACTGACTCGCGCAGACGTGAAACGTGTGCAAACCCTGACGAGAAGATGACGAAAGACGAATGAAAGGACCCGTGGGAACCGAAGGAAGCAGACCGATGGAAAGAAGCCTGGCCCAGCACACCGACGACCAACAGCCGCAGGAACGCGGCTGCCGATGGTCGGGGTCTGCCCCGTCCGGCCTTCGGGCCGGAGGCTCTTTGACAATCGTCGAGACGAGACGAAACGAGGATCCCTTCGTCCGCCCGAGCGGGCGCGGCTTTGGCCGTGCCTTCGCGGGGGATGCGGCGCCTCGCGCCTCCGACGTCAAAGAGCGTTCCGGTCATTCCCGGCACGCCACCGGTTTCCCAACCCGGTCCCGGGTCCCGTCCCCGGGCTGAACCGGCCCTTTCGTGGGCGCCGCACCGCGGCGGCCCTCCTTCCTGGCCGGCAGCAGCCGCCTGACGCGATCCCCAACCGACGAGGACTCCGGAAGAACCACGCCATCACGGCGACCTCTCAGGTGGGAGCGGTCGGGCGTGGTGCCCGGCATCGATAGAACCACCCCACCGGTGCCATTGGGCTGACCCCCGGGCCACTCCGCGGCGAGCCCGCCGCACCCGTGGCGTCCATGCGTCCCTCGCGACCGTCCCCGCGTCTCTCCGTCAACCCTCTTCGCGCACGGGCCGTTTCGCTGGCCCGAGCGCATTTCCCGGGGAACGGAGGAACGCCACCGACGGCCGGGTTCTGAACCTCCTCGCCGTTCTCGTCCCGAACCCTTCAACCGAGGGGCGGGCAGGCTTTACTTGGCCTGCCCGCCCCTCCATTCTTCCGTCGGCCTTGTCCGACGTCCTCCTCGCAAACGCCCCGGTCGAAGGGGACGGCGCGCCGCTCCCGGTGAGCCGGCTGCGTCGCCTCCTCCTCGAGCTCGCCTGCGAGCCCCGGCACGTGAGGGCCCCCCTCTTCGGGGCGCTCCTCGCCTGGTCGCGCCACGAGGACCCGTCCATTCGCGAGTCCGCGTTCCTGGCCCTTCGCGGGGCGGGAGGCTTCGCGGCGTGGAGGGCGCTCGTCGACGGCCTCTCCGACGGCGACGAGACGGTCCGCCGAGCGGCGGTGGCGGCGGTCGTGAAGTCCGCCGAGGGCGACCCGCCACGGATCGCGCACGGCCTCTTCCACCCGCTTCCCGACGTGAGGCGGCGGACGATGGAGCTGGCCCCGCCGTCGCTCCCGGACGACTGGGACCTCTACCTCCTCGCCGACGCGGCCTGCGGCGACCTCGCCGCCTCGCGGGTCCAGGCGAGCGGGGCCGGGCCGGTTGCCGGGCGTCGGGTCTCCATCCTCGCCCGGCACCTCGCCACCGGAAATGCAGCCGCTTCAGGTGCGGTGGTTCCGGTCCTTCTTCACGTCTTTTCCGGTTCCGACCTCGGCCCGGTCCTCGAGGAGCTGCCGACGACGCGGGACGTCGGTGCGATCGTGGCGGGTCTCATCGGTCCCTTTCCGTGTGGCCCGTCCGCGACGCCGATTACCGGTTCCGACGCGTTCGACGCCCTCGCGCCGGTGATCCTCGGCTCCGAGCCTCTCGCCGAGGCTCTCCTTCGCGGACTCCGGTCGCTCAGGCCGGTGGGACACCTGGCGGGCTGGTACGCGGCCCGCATCGCCCTCGCTCTTCTTCGGGCGGTCCCGTCGCCGGACGAGTGGCTCCCCGCCGGGCTCGCCGTCGCCGCCTGCGGTCTTCCCGCCCTCCTCGCAGACCCGTCGGTTCCTCTCGCTCTCAGAAGAGCGGCCGGCGCGAGAATTCCCGTGCTGACGGAATCTCTCCGCCGCTCCGCACGGCCCCTCGCGTCCTTCGCCGTTCACCGCTCCGGGAGCGGGCCGGACGCGCCGCTCGGGCCGGCGGGCAGCTTCCTTCTACGGGACGATGGCTCCCTCGACTTCTCCGCCGTCGAGTGCCTGCTGCGCCTCGTGCGGCTGCCGCTCGAGGAGCTCGAGCGGCTCGTCGATCGCGAGTCGCTGCTCGAGGCGGTCCGCCGTCGTCCCTTCGAGGCGATGCCGACGATATGCCTCCTGCCGGAGGACGGGCCGGGAGCGGCGGGCGCGAAGAAGCTCCTTCGGGAGGTGCTCTCCTCGCCGGCCTGCGACAGGGCCGCGCGGGCGAGGGCGGCCTTCGACCTCCCCGCTCCTCAGCTCTACGCGTGGCTCGACGCCCTCTCGGCGGCGGAACAGCTGTCGCTCTGCGAGGCGCTCGCCGAGGCGACAGGGGCCTGGCGTATCGGCGAACGTGCGAACCGGATCGACAAGGTCGCACACCGCCTCGCAAGCGCCCTGCCCCGGCGCGTCTCGGGTCTGACGATCGAGGCCGTCCTGGCAGCCGTCCTCCCCCACCCGTCGAGCCCCTTCACGCGGCGCCTCCTCGGAACGGTGGCCTCGGAGGACGACGTGCAGGCTCTTGCCGAGGCGGTCGTCGCCCTCGGGATGCCCCGGACGGCCGTTCTGCTGGAGCTGATTCCCGACGCGTTCGGCTTCCCGCTCCGGGCGGTGCACGAGCTCGCGGCCCGCCTCGCATCTCATCCCGATCCTGCAATTCGGGCCTGGGCGGCGGAGGCAGCACCGCTTCGGGCGACCCCGGTCGCTTCCGGCCCGGAGGAGCCTCCTCCCGTACCTGGCGCGTCGACGGAGCCGGTGGAGATCCCTGCCTGGCTCGTCGAGCAGATCCAGGCGCCGGGCGCGAACCTCGAGGCCGTCTTCGCGCGCCTCCCGAGGTCGCCATACAGGGGACTCACGGAAGCGCTCGCCGCCGTCAGACCAGACAGGCCGAACCGCACCCCGCGCGTCTGCGCGGCGATCTTCGCCAGCTGCGACCCGCCGTTCGAGGTCTGCCGCGAGCTCGAACGGTTCCGGCACCGCGAGCCGGGATTCCTGCAGAAGATGGGAGAAGCGACGCGCACCCACCGGCGGGGCAACGCGCCCCTCGTCGCGGCGTGGGCCTGGAGGAACGAGCGGCCGTTCCTTCTCGAAGATCTTCCGGCCTGGCTCCGGAGCCTTCCGGGGGACGCGGCCCAGGGCCTGGCCATCGGCGTGAAGCTCGCCACGCCGGAGCTTCGCGACGTTCTCTGGAAAGCGGTCGGGCACCTCGTGGGTGTCTGGAAGGCGCGCCGCGAATCGGTTCCGTGGAAACCTCCGAAGAGCCTGGTCGACGTGCTCGCGGCGACGCTCGCGGCCCCGGACGGGCCCCGGCTTTGCGACGAGCTCGAAAACCTGGGGCTGGATGGGTCGCCCCGGATGCCTTGGCCGGAGCTCTCGAGGCAGGACCTCGACGACCTCCAGGTCCCGGCCGCATCGGCGCTTCTCGACCTGCGTGCGCCCTTCGGGGAAGCGGTCGACTCTTACCGGACCGCCATCGAACGGAACCTCCTCACCCTCTCCACCGAAACGCGAAGCCGCCTCTCGTCGTGGATCGACGTCCGCGGCCTTCCGCTCCGTTCGCTCGCGGGCTCGTCGGCCGCAGGCGCCGTACCGGAGACGGGGACGGAGGAGATCCGTTCGTCGACCGACGTTCCGCTCCTTCTGGACCTCGCCTGGGGCGCGAGGAAGAAGGTGGCGGGCCTCGCGGCGGAGAGGCTCTCCGCGCTCGGCGAGAGAGGCCGTGCGCCTCTCGTCGAGCGGCTCTCTCTCTCCGTCCCGCCCGTCTACCTTGCCGACGTGGCGGCCGTCGTGGCCGGTTTCCCGGCGGGTCCTGCGCGGGACGCGGCGCGCCAGGTTGTCCTGGGCGACGTCGCACCCGCCGAGGTCCGCTTCCGCCTCGGCCTGACTTTCCTGCGAGGGAAGGAGGCGTGGGCCGGGCCCGGCGTCCTCTCGGCAACGCTCGCGCCGCTGGCGCCGCCCCTGACCGACGGGCGGCTTCTCGAGATGGCCCGCGCCCGGGCCGGCGTCGCCGGAAAGGAAGAGGGCGACTCCCTCCAGGCCGCCGAGTGGAGCTGGTTCACTCGTGAAGACTGGGCCGAGCTCGCCAGACTCCTCGGGGAGCGCCCGGTGGCAGAGGTGCTCGCGGCGTCGCCCCACCCCGTCGCGTGGAACACCGCCCTGCGGGACGTCCTCCTGCCGGCGCTCCTCGCGGGAGACGACCACGCATCCCTCGCGGTCTCCCGATTCCTCGAGGTGAGCACCGGCCGGCCCCGGGCGTTGCGGCAGGAAGCCGCGAGGGCGCTGATGGACCGTTGCGCCGAGCCCCTGGGCTGGCCCGTCCTCCTCGGGGCCGTCCTCGACGAGCCGGCCCGGGAGCGGAAGAACACGTCGTGGCAGGCGCTGGGGCGTCTTCCGGACGAGGAGATGCGCCGCGCGGCGATCTCCGCTCTCGCCGACGGAAACCCGGGCGGCGAGGATCTTGTCGTCGCCCTCGCGAGCGGGACGACGGCAGGGACTGGGATCCGCCGGACGCTCGTCGAGCTCCTCCTCGACGAAGCGGTCAAGGACGCGACGACGGAGCGGGCCGTTTCGCTGATTCCCGAGGGCGAGAGCCGCGCCGGAAAGCTCCGGCACCTCGCGGAGGCCTTCGCGTGGGGCGTCGTTCGCGCGCGCGAGCTGACCGGGAGGACGTTCACCATCCGGATGGCCAGCGGCGGGTCGCTGGGCTTCACGACGCCGGGGACGCAGGAGATCCACGTCAACCCGCTGCCGCTCCTGCGTGGTGGCCGCGACGGCGCCGACGCCGTCCGGGGCCTCATCGTCCACGAGCTCGGGCACCAGAAGTACGACGCGGACGAGGAGATGACGACCGCCTGGAGACAGGCGGTGAGCGAGGGGCTCCGGGACCTCTTCAACCTCGTCCTGGACGAGCGGCTCGAACGCCGCCTGCGGGCCGCGGACGCTGGGGACGGCGATCTCCTGAAGGTCCTGGCGGCCTGGGCCTTCCAGCACGCGCAGCGCGAGGTCCCGGCCTGCGAGCTCGTCGAGGCGCTCGGTCTCCGGGCCTGCGCCGTCCTCGCCTCGGCCCCGCTTGGCGTGGCCCGGCAGAGGGGCTTCGTCCGCGTCGAGCAGGGGCGGCTCCTCCTCTCGCTGGGGCGGGCGGGCGATTCCTACGGTCGTTTCCTGCGCGCGCTCCGGATGGGACTCGGGAACCGCCAGGGCGACCCGAAGGTGTCCGAGGCGCTCGCCCTCTTCGGCAGGGGCTTTCGCGAGGCGGGACCGAAGCGCCTCCTCGAGATCGCGCGGGAGCTGCGCCGGATCTTCGCCCCGCCACCCGAGCTGGCCCGGCTCCTCGACCTCCACGCGGCGACCTCCGAAAGCACGGGCGACCTCCTGCGGGAGCGCGAGGGGATGACCGACGCCGACCTGGAAGCCGAGGTGAGAGCGATCCTCGAAGGGGGGGGTGGTTCGCGCGAGCGGGAGGCCGCCGCGGGCCGGCGGAAGGGGAGGGCTTCCTCCCCGGTCAGCCCCCGGGAGCGCGAGAGCGAGCGCCTGAAGAACGCCCGCTTCGTCAACCTCGAGAAGGCGCTCGACTTCGACCGGATCACGAACGTCCAGCGGCTGAAGCGCGACGAGGAGCAGCACCATGCGTACGCGATACGCGTCGCCCGCTGGAGCCGCTACCTGCGCGAACGCCTCCGCGAGCTGGGCCTCGCCTTCGTTCCCGACCGGCGCCGGCTCACCGGCCGCCGCCTCGACCGCTCGCAGCTCCTTCCCCTCGTCGTCCGCGGCGAGCCGCGGATCCTCGTCTCCCGGCGAAGGGTGGTGAAGACCGACCTCTTTCTCGGCGTGCTCGTCGATTGTTCGGGGTCGATGGAGCTGAACGAGAGCCTGGAGAAGGCGAAGCTCTTCGGGACGATGATCGCCGAGGCCGCGCGAGGGCTCGACGGCGTCGACGTCCGCCTCTTCGGTTTCACCGACTCGGTGATCTTCGACGCCGGAACGTCCGAGAGCTGCGCGGTCCACCGCCTCGAGTCGGGCGGTGGCAACAACGACGCCGCCGCCCTCTGGCACGCTGCGACCGTCGCGCTCGCGAGCGCGCGGTCCGCCCGGCTCCTCGTCATGATCAGCGACGGCTCGCCGACGGAGTGCACCGTCGAAGCTCTCCGGGCGCTCGTCGCGAGGCTGACGAGGAAAATGGGGATCTCCTGCGCCCAGGTGGCGGTGCGCCCGGTCGACCACGTCTGTTTCCCGCGGTACGTCGAGCTCGAGGAAGACGACCTCGGCAAGGCGGTCCCGCGGTTCTGCTCGATCCTGGAGCGGCTCGTCGCGGCCGCACTGCACGGAGGTTGAGATGGCCGGAAAGATGAAGCTCGAGGACGTGAAGGTCGGCGCCGTCGTGGAGACGACCTTCTGGCCGAACCCCGTGAAGGAGTCGGAGTACCGCCTGCGGGCGACGCACCTCGACGGGAAGCGGGCGCCGAAGATCGTCCTCGCGGGCGACCCTCGCATCCGCCCGGGTGTTCCGTGCCGCGTCCGTATCACGCGGCTCGAGAACGTCGAGCGTCGCGACCGGGGCTACATCGTCGCCGAGTTCGTCGAGTCGAGGGCCTTCCAGCTGGAGGGGGTCTGGGTCGACCCCGTCGTCGGCAGGAAGCTCCAGGTCCTCCTCGAGAGCGGCCTGAACATCCTCCTCGACGGGCCGCAGGGGTGCGGCAAGACGGTCCTGGCACGGGCGATCGCCCGAGCGCTCGGCCTCGAGTTCATCTTCTTCAACTGCGGGGCGGTGATGGAGGCGACCGACTTCCTCGCGACGATCCAGGTCCGTGCGTCCTCGACCGGCCAGCCCGTCACGGATTTCGTAAAAACCGACCTTCTCGACGCCCTCGAGAGGGCCGTCCTCAATCCGGATCGCGGCTACCTCGTCTTCCTCGACGAGTTCAACCGCTGCCCCGAGAACGCCCGTAACGCCCTGATGCCGGCGCTCGACTCGACGCGCCGCCTCTTCGACCCGATCACCAACCGCTTCATCCCGATCCCCGACAACGTCCAGATCATCGCGGCCGTCAACCGCGGGAGCCAGTTCTCCGGCACCTTCGGCATCGACGCGGCGCAGCTGGACCGCTTCGCGCCCCTCCAGATGGACTACCCGCCGCCGAAGGAGGAGGTGAAGATCCTCGCCCTCCGGCACCCCGACCTTCCGACGAAGTTCGTCACCCTCGTCGTCGAGATCGCCCACCGAATCCGCGCCTCGACCGACATCCCCGGTGGGCTCTCCGTCCGCGCGACCGACGAGGCCTGTATTTACCTCAAGCACCCGCTCATCGAGGGCGAGCGCGACCGAATGCTCGGCGAAGTTCTCCAGTCGTCGTTCTGTGGCCGGCTCCCGGGCCGCTGGGACGACGTGTCGTCCGACGCGGGCGGCGCCTGGTCGATCATCCAGAATTCGATCGTGGAGGCGAGGAGGAAGGACGCGGTTTAGAGGAGCAAGGGCCGGCGGGAGGGAACCCGTTCGCGGCGGTCAGTCTCGTCCGCACCGCTCCCGGATCTCCGCGATCGCGGCGTCGACCATTCCCGCGGGGGCGTAGTCGTCCCGGGCGGCCTCCAGCGCAGGGAGGTCGCGGAGGTCTCCGTACAGGGAGAGCACTTCGATCGCACGGCGGTCCCGTTCTTCCGGCAACCGGGTTCGGACGAGGTCGAAGTGCTCCAGCTGCCCGGTGCGCGCGAGCGCGAGCGCGAGCTCGTAACGCGGCTCGTCGCCGAGAAGTCCGGTCGACTCTCCCTCTTCCCACAGCGCCTGCACCGGGCGGGGACGCGAGGCCGTCGCGAGGGTCCACGCCTGGCCGACGCGTCTCGCGAACGGGAAGCCGACCTTCGCGCTCGCCAGCTCCTCGGCGAGGTCGACGGCGACGGGTTCCCGGGCGGGATCGAGAGTCGCGTCCAGGTCCTCGAGGGCTTCGAGGAGCTGGAGCCTCCTTCCGAGCGGCACGGCGCGAGCCCCCGCCACGCGGCGCGCGAGCGCGAGGCGTTCTTCCCCGGTCTCACCGAGGGCCAGGGCGCTCACCACGGACCACCAA
>CALBDV010000725.1 GCA_937927565.1 uncultured Holophagales bacterium | reverse complement strand
CCGGGACCCCTGAGGGCCGATCCGGAAGACACAATAGCTGCCGTTCGGGATGCGCCGGTTCATCGACTCACCCGTGACCCTTGCGATGAAGAGCCCGCGAGCCGGCCTGGTCTTGCCAAGAGGCTCGACCCACTCGCACCGATCGGACTCTCGGAGAAGCTGGTCAGCGATATTGCCGTCGCTGCCACTTTCGTGGCCGAAATAGCCGGCTGCGACCTCGAGGTCGAAGAGTGGTATGGCGTTCTCAAATGGCCGGAGGGTGGGTAGATCCACCCGTTTGAAGGGTAAAACGGACGCGGGTCGCCCGGGGACTTCAGACGACCCCGCACCGACTCGTTCGGCAGCGAGCCAGCACAGCTCGACACGCGAGTCGGGCTGCTCCCACGGCTCGGCCGGTGAGTGACCGAGCGCGACGTACCGAAGGAGCACTTCGCGTCCCTCCTCACGGAAGGCGTCGAGCTTGCGGTCGAGAGCCGTGGCAGGCCTTCCGAGGACGGACGCGTAGAACGGGTCTGTCGGGAACGCTGGCGGGCAATCGCCGGCGATCTTCAGGAGACCCTTGAAGGGGACGCCGAGCGAGGCCAGGGACGGGACAGCCTCGGCTCCGAAGCCGATCGAACCACCCGCGGAGAAGAGATCTCCCGTCGCCGACTCTGCGATCCGCACGAGTGCCGCCTGAACGAGGAGCCGCCGGGCGCGTTCCTCGAGAGCGACGCTCTCGGCGCGGCGCCGGGCTTCACGTACGGACTTCGCTTGACCGAGGACCCGAGCGCGCGTCTCGATGAAGAGCCGCCGGGCCGCATCCACCTCTATCGGATCCCAGGGCCGCTCCAAGACTAGCGACGCCTGAAACGTCTCGAGCGTCGAGACGACGGCAGGCGGCTCGCCTGGCCCGACGAAGAGGCTGACTCGGGGGTCCATCGCAGAACTCAGCAGGGCGGTTCCGCGGGGGCCGTCCGGAGCATCGGGCTCGCCTGCTGCCTCGAGGAGCTCCTCGAGGAGCGGATTCCCGTACGAAAGAAGAGCGAGCGAATTCGGGTAGCGATCGAAGAGGTCCGCCCGGAATGTGACCCGGTGCTCGGCGCCTCGCCAGGTGAGGACGTGGGCACCCGCGTGCTCGAGGTCCGGTCTCAAGAACCTCCCGACAGCCTTCGAACCGACGAGCGCAGTCTCGATCTGTTGCAGCGTGACTGGAGCCGGCGGCAGGGTCGCAGCTGCCTCGAGCTCTTCTATCGCGGCGTCGAGATCGAGGCCCTGCGCGGTCTTCTCGTCCAGCTCGGCCCGGAGCTTCCCCAGCTCCTCTTCGAGCCGTCGGACTCGATCGGCGCCGTGGAGCATCGCGAGCTCCTCGATCGTCCGCCCTACCCGGTTCAGGATCGGCTGCAGCTCGCCGACAACGTCCTCGAACCACCCGATCCGGTCCTCGAGCCGCTGGTACACCGTCGCCTCGACCGTGTTTGCGAGGAAGTAGTTCCTCACGTGGACCGTCTCGAAGGTCTGCCCGATCCGGTCGATGCGCCCGATTCGCTGCTCCACCCGCATCGGGTTCCAGGGCATGTCGTAGTTGAAGAGGATGCCGCAGGTCTGGAGGTTCAACCCCTCGCTCGCCGCCTCCGTGCAGAGAAGGAGCTTCACCCGCTCGCCGAGCCGGAACTCCTCCTTGATCTCCTCCTTCGAACGGGGCACCCAGGCCGTGCCGTCCCAGAGTTCGCCGCCGCGCCCCGAATAGCACGCGACCTGGGAGCCGTAGACGACCCTCAGCCGCTCTCGCAGGTCGTCCATCGTGTCGGTGTACTGCGTGAAGACGATCACCGTCTCGAACTTCCTGAAGACCTTCGAAAGGTCGTCGACGAGCCGTTCGAACTTCGAGTCGGAGCCGAGCTGCTTCAGGTCGTGGAGGAAGTCCTCGACGTAGGCGAGCTCTCCCTTGAAGAGGGACCGCTCGCTTCCGGTCGTGGACGCGTTCAGCTCCTCGAGGACGTCCCGATCGAGCTCCTCCTGCTCCAGGTCATCATCCGTGAAGCCCGCGTCCGCACGGGCGCCCCGCAGGAAGGCCGCGCGATTCTC
>CALBDV010000724.1 GCA_937927565.1 uncultured Holophagales bacterium | reverse complement strand
GAGCGCCCGGAAGGACTCGGCCTGCTTCTGGAGCTTTCGGCTCTTGAAGTGGAGCTCCACGACGCGGTTAGAATGATGCACCCATCGGGTTAAGGAAAGCAATCACACCCGGGCCGGTTCGGTCCCGGCACCTTCGAGACGCCTCATGCCGTGTGGATCGGGCGGTGGGACTCGAGGAAGGCCGCCCAGCTCTCCGACCGGAGTGACACCTTGCTTCCGTAGAGCGCCCGAAAGCGGTCTCCGATCTCACCTTCGGCGGCAGGGTCCACGACAACGACCGCTTGGAGATTCGGACCGTTAGTCTCCTCTAGGAGGCTCCGGACCGCCGTGTCGCTCGGGTCGAGGGAGAACCCGGCGAAGACAATCCTGTTCGTCCGCCGCAGTTCACCCTGGGCCCGGTCCCAGATGGCCCGAATGACCGGGTGCGACGCCACGTCCTTTCGGTGGACCGGGGGCACGAAGACCGGTTGACGAAGCCGCTGACAGCGCTTGCAGGCGAGCCACCCGCCGATTGAGTCCGTCGCACCATCCTTGAAGAGCGGATCCAGGTCGTAGAGGTTACAGGTGGGACAGCCCGACCAGCTGACGGACCCGTGTAGTTTGAGGATCGGCAACGATGCCCACGCAGCACCCAGGATCTGCTTCGCTCGCGCATCTCTCCCATCCAGGGGAGGCTCTAGACTCGCGGGCACGCCCCAATCGAGCCAGTAGCGAGCGTCAGGCCCGACGGCATCTAACGGACTCCATTGGAACCCTGCGCCCATCAGCCCGAGCTCCCATTCGAGGAGCGTGTCGTAGTTCGTGGTGAGGAAGAGGTCGCCCGCCCGCTGAGCATTCCAGAGGAGTGAGGAAAGGGCGCCAAGGCTTCCATCAACCGTGAGCGTCAGCCGTTTCATCACCAGATAGAGCACCCGCTCACGGAGGCCAGGAACGCCTTCAGCCGGCGGGAGTCGGTCGAGAACGTCTTCGAGCCTTGCCCCGAGTATCTCCGCGGGAAGGCGCCCGCTCGCAACCGCTTCTCGGAGCTCGGTGATCACGTCAGGCCCCCGCTCCTGGCTCTCGATCGCCATGTAGCTCTCCTGCGCATAGTTGCGCCTATCGAGCAGCCTCTCGATCGTGAGATCCCGTGAGAGAGGGAAGTTGGGAAGAAGGGAGTACGACGCCCCGGCTCCCAGGAAGTACGCCGTACGCATTCCGCCCTACCCCGTCGTCAACTTCCGGTACTTGATCCGGTGGGGCATGTCGGCGGCCGAGCCGAGCCGCTTGTGCCGGTCGGCCTCGTACTCCTGGTAGTTCCCCTCGAACCAGAAGGTCTTCGAGTCCCCCTCGAAGGCGAGCATGTGGGTCGCGACGCGGTCGAGGAACCAGCGGTCGTGCGAGATGACGACGGCGCAGCCGGCGAAGGAGAGGAGGGCCTCTTCCAGCGCACGGAGCGTGTCGACGTCGAGGTCGTTCGTCGGCTCGTCGAGGAGGAGGAGGTTGC
>CALBDV010000723.1 GCA_937927565.1 uncultured Holophagales bacterium | reverse complement strand
AGAGCTGCGAGAGGCCGTAGAGGTCGGCCCGGTCGATGATCATCGTGTTCGCCGTCGGGATGTCGAGACCGTTCTCGACGATCGTCGTGGCGAGGAGGAGGTCGGCCGCGCGCGTCGTGAAGGCGCGCATCGTCCGCTCCAGCTCCCCCTCCGACATCTGGCCGTGCCCGACGACGACGCGGCACTCCGGGACGAGCTCGGCGAGCCGCTCGCGCCAGACGCCGAGCCCCTCGATCCGGTTGTGGACGAGGTAGACCTGCCCTCCCCGGTCGAGCTCGGCGCGAATCGCCTCCTTGACGACCTCGTCCCCCTGCGCCACGACGTGGGTCGCGATGGCGAGTCGGTCCTTCGGGGGCGTCTCGATGACGGAGAGGTCGCGGATTCCGCCCAGGGCCAGGTTCAGGGAACGGGGAATCGGCGTCGCCGACATGGAGAGGACCTCCACCGACGCTCGCAGCTCCTTCAGCTTCTCCTTCTGCGCGACGCCGAAGCGCTGCTCCTCGTCGATCACGACGAGGCCGAGGTCCTTGAACGAGACGTCCTTCGAGAGGATCCGGTGCGTCCCGACGACGACGTCGAGGGTCCCCTCGGCGAGGCGGCGCACGACCTCCTTCTGCTCGTCGGCGTTCCGGAAGCGGGAGAGGAGGTCGATCGTCACCGGAAACGCCGCGAACCGGCGGCGAAGCGTCCGGTGGTGCTGGTCGGCGAGGATCGTCGTCGGAGCGAGGATGGCCGCCTGCTTGCCGTCGAGGACGCACTTGAAGACGGCCCGCATCGCGACCTCGGTCTTTCCGTAGCCGACGTCGCCGCAGAGGAGCCGGTCCATCGTCTTCTCCGACTCCATGTCGCGCTTGATGTCGCGGATCGCGCCGAGCTGGTCGGGCGTCTCCGTGAACTCGAACGCCTCCTCGAACTCCTTCTGCCACGGCGAGTCCTTCGAGAAGGTGTGCCCCGGCGTCGTCGCGCGGCGGGCGTAGAGCTTCAGGAGCTGCTCGGCGATGTCCTTGACGGCCTTCCGGACCGACGCCTTCCGCTTCGCCCAGCCCGTGCCGCCGAGCTTGTCGAGGGGCGGGGCCGGGCCGTCGCCGCCGCTCTGGTACTTCTGGAGGAGGTCGAGCCGTTCGACCGGGACGAGGAGCCGGGAGTCGCCCGCGTAGCGCAGGTCGACCATCTCGCGTGCGACGCCGCCGTCCTGGATCGTCACGAGGCCGCGGAAGAGGCCGATGCCGTACTCGCCGTGGACGACGAAGTCCCCCGGCTTCAGGTCGCGCAGGTCGGACAGGAACGCCTCGGAGGCAGCCTTGCGCCGCGGGGTGGCGGCGCGGGGCTCGCCGAGGACGTCGGTGGCCGTGAGGACGAGAAGGCCTCCCGGACGGAAGAGGAACCCCGACGCCGGGCCGCCGTCGAGAAGGCGGCAGGCGCCCGGCGCCAGGGGCGCCGTCGCGTCTCCCTCGGCGCCTGCGAAGGCGATCTCGTACTCGGCGAGGATCCGCGCGAGGTGCTCGCGCTCCCCCTTCGTGGGCGCCGCCAGGACGACGGAGAGTCCGTCGCGCCGCGCCCGTTCGATCTCGCGGGGGACGTCCGGGAGGCGGTCCTCGAAGGAGAGGACCGTCTCCGCCCCCACGAGGAGCGTCTCGCCTGCCGGCACCGCTGCCGCGAAGGCGACGAGGGCGCGACGCCGGACGAATTCCGCCGTCCGGTCGGCGTCCCCCGCGAGGCGGATGGGGTCGGGGAGCGATTTCCCCTGCCTCCTCACCTTCTCGTAGTCCAGACGGAGGAGGTCCGCGGCGCGGGCGAGCTCCTCGGCGACGCCCTCGGGGTCGTCGACGGCCAGGACGAACGAACCGGCGTGATCGAGGATCGACGCGGGGGTCTCGCCGCCGTGGAGGAGCGGGAGGAGCTCCTCGAGACCGTCGTTCTTTCGGGGAGCGTCGGCGTCCCGCGGGACCGGCGGCTCGTCGTCCTCCGTCCGGCAGGCGGCGAGGACCGCGAGCGCCCGTTCCCGGTTCTTCGGGGTGTCGGGCGTCGCCGACATCGGCGGCAGGAGGACGCGCGGCAGGGTGCCCGTCGACCGCTGCGTGTCGGGGTCGAACGTCCGGACCGACTCCACCTCCTCGAACCCGAGCTCGATACGAACCGGCTCGGCGAGGTTCGGGGGGAAGACGTCGACGAGGCCGCCGCGGACGGCGAGGTCGCCGCATTCGGTGACGAGGTCGGCCCGGGAGTACCCCTCCGCGACGAGCGCGGCGACGAGACGTCCGACCTCGATGCGCTCTCCCGGCGCCACGACCAGGCTGCGTTTCCGGATGTCGTCGGCTCCCGGCAGGATCCGGAGGAGCGCCCTCGCCGGGACGACGAGGAGGTCGACGTTCCCCTCTGCGAGCCGGGCGAGCGCCCCGTACTCCTCGCGCCGGACCTTCAGCGACGGCGGAATCCCCTGGTACGGCGTCAGGGACGGCGCCGGGAAGAACGCCACCCGGGCCGGGCCGAAGACCGTCGCCGCGTCGCGGTGGAGAGCTGCGGCGTCCCTCTCGTGCGCGCAGACGACGACCCACTTGAGCCCCAGCGCCGCCGACGCGGCGCCAAACAGGTAGGGCAGGAGACCCGGCGGTGCGCCGACGAGCGACACCCCTCCCGGTGCGTCCTCGAGGACCCGGGCCTCGAGGCGCGACAGAAGGCTCGCCACGGAGGGCGCGGCGGCGACCTTTTCGAGGAGGGGGTCCCTCCGGCCCTGCACGCCGGGGATTATGCGGCCCGGTTCGAGCCGGATTCCGGCCGGATTCCGTGCCAGGCGTGAAATCGTGTATTGCCGCGGCAATACACGATTTCACGCCTGGCACCATTCCCCGGGGTGAAGGAACCGCGCCCCGCGTCTAGAATCCCCGTCCACCGCGGGCTCCGGACGGAGACGCACACCGCCGCGCGCGGGAAGAGGTACACATGGCCGCCCTCATCGAAGCCATCGAAATCAAGCGCAAGACGTTCTTCGAGCACGAAGGCGAGCCGTACGCCTGCCTCGACGTCACGATCTCCACCCCCACGGCGCGCGGCGGCCAGACCCTCGTGCGCGTCAAGATGCGCAACCTGATCACGCGGGCCGTCTTCGACAAGACGTTCAAGGCGGGTGAGAAGTTCAAGGAGCCCGACCTCGGCAAGGTGGACGCGACGTACCTCTACTCCGACGGGGACGGATTCCACTTCATGGACCAGGAGACGTTCGAGACCCTCACCCTCCAGCCCGACATGGTGGGAGACAACCGCCACGTTCTCGTCGAGAACACCGTCGTGGGGCTGCTCAAGTTCAACGGCAACCCGATCGACCTCGAGCTTCCGGCCCACGTGGAGCTCACGGTGACCTACACCGAGCCGGGCTTCCGCGGAGATACGTCCAGCGGCGGTGCGACGAAGCCGGCCACGCTGGAGACGGGCCTCGAGATCAGGGTGCCTCTCTTCATCAAGGAAGGGGACCGGGTCAAGGTCCACACCGAGACCCACGAGTTCGTCGGCCGGGCGTAGGCCGGCTCCGCGGGGGGGCGCCGGTACAATCGCGGCCTCGCAGGAGGCGAACCCGAGATTGGAGCCCACCCGTGTCAGTCCGGAGGTTCAGGAAGCTCTCCAGGAGCTTTCGCAGTACCTGTCCGACACGATGCCGCCGATGATGGTCGCCGGCGCGGTGGAGCTTCTCGCGACGCAGCCTCCCGTCCTCGTCGCCGAGCAGATCCGCGCCTGGACGGCCGCCCAGTACCAGGGCCGCACCGCGAGCCTGCCGGTCTCGGACTACCTCTTCCATGCGCTGAAGAAGCTCCACCTCCTCGCCGAGCTCAAGCTCGTCCCGACGGAGAAGGCGCTCCGGCTCCTCGGAGGCATCCTTCCCCTGCTCGAGACCTTCTGTCCCGAGGAGGACCGCGGCCTCCTGCGCGACAACGTCTCCCGCCTCGGGAGCGCCGCCACCACCCTCACGTCACCGGTGGAGACGATCTACCGCCAGGTCGGAAGCGAACAGCCGCTCGCCTCGCGGGGCCGCCCTGCCGACCCGCCAGG